>JAYWMQ010000010.1 GCA_035873375.1 Nitrospirota bacterium
ACTCTTTGAACCGGGAGGCACTGGAAGAATGCCGGCAAAGACTTAATCGAATCTGTACCTGTGGATGTTTAGGTGAACAAGTACGTATAGGGGAAATACGCAAAGCAAAAACTAAATAAGGATAATATATTTTTTACCAAGATATATAAGTAACTACGCAACAACTTAAGCAAAAAGGAGGTGATAACAGTGGCAAAAGAAACAAAAAAACAGCCTGCAGAAAAGAAAATTCTAATCAAAATCGAGACAAAAAGCTCATGTGGCTGTGGCTGCCTTCCGCCTATAAAGACAACATAGGCAAATCCTTGCTCAGGGGAAGCAGACTGCTCAAAAAACAATCTGCTTCCCCAATCTGTAAATCAAATGTTACAGAGTATAATGTCGTAATTAAAGATCAATATAGGTATTGGGCGCAAAGTTTGTGGCCATTGTCCAGACCGTAGCCCTGCCCTTTTTCAGCCTGAAGACCGCCAGGCCATCATAACCCTGATCTTCAACCCATGGCTTCAGGAAATCACGCCTTGCCACGATTTCCTTCTTCAGCGCCATATCCTCATCCAGTTCCACTTCACCGCTCACCCGAACCTGAATGAGATTCTGCATGTCCTGGTTGTTAAAGCAGAACTCCACCTGCGGATTCGAGCACAACTGCCTGTACAGGTCCTTGAATTTTCCCGTGTGGAAAATTATGCCGTTGTCGTCAGCCCGGTACACCAGGATGCCGCGTACATGGGGAACGTTATCCTCGGACGTGGCAAGGTGACAGGCCTGATTTCCGTTGATTAGTGCAAATATCCCGTTCTTGTCCATAACCCCCTCCTCTTTGCAAGAGATTACTCCTCTAATAAATATCTTACACGATTATCGTGCCCCTTGTCTTTCAGAATCATACCTTTTTCCTGGATTATCCTGCTTTATTTGAGTTTTCAATATCACTACAGCCTCTGCTGCAGGCTTTCCTCATATATCCCTTATAAAGATTATTTGCGCATTATCAAGCAACTTGATATAATGACAAAGCAACCTAATATTTTGATTTGGGAAAATACATGGGAAATCGGTGCATATTGTAAAGGAGGGACTGATGAAACCAAGGAAAATTAAAGATAACATTTACTGGATGGGTTCTGTGGATTGGGACAGGCGTCTCTTCGACTCTCTCATCCCTCTGCCGGACGGAACAAGTTACAATGCCTATCTTATTGAAGGCAGTGAGAAGACTGTTTTAATTGACACGGTTGATCCATCCATGGTTGATGAATTGCTGTCACAGCTTGAAAATGTCTCCAAACTCGATTATGTAGTTTCACTTCATGCGGAACAGGACCATTCTGGCAGCATTCCTCTTATACTCTCCCGTTACCCTGAGGCAAAGTTGATTTCCAGCCCTATGGCAAAAGGGTTGGTGTTGGAGTTTCTGCATATAGCCGAGGAATCCTTTATTACTGTTAGTGACGGCGAAGCAATCTCTCTCGGGGACAAGACGCTGAAATTCATCTACACTCCGTGGGTACACTGGCCTGAGACGATGGTAGCTTACCTGGAAGAAGACAAAATCCTGTTCAGCGGTGATTTCTTTGGTTCCCATATTGCAACAAGCAATCTATTTGTTTCAGATGAAGCGCGTGTCTACGAGGCGGCTAAACGTTACTATGCTGAGATCATGATGCCCTTTCGGACTATTATCAAAAAAAACCTGGAAAAACTTGCAGTTTTAGAAATGGCTATCATAGCCCCCAGTCACGGGCCTGTTTATCCTCGCCCAGCCTTTATCCTTGATGCCCATAAAGACTGGATAGAGGCACCATCAAAGAACCTGGTAGTTTTACCTTATATTTCAATGCATAACAGTACAAAGCTGATGGTCGATTTCTTTGTTTCATCCTTGGTTGAAAAAGGCGTTGCTGTCGAACAATTCAATTTGGCCGTGACAGACACAGGGAAGCTGGCAATGGCTCTCGTTGACGCAGGGACTATAGTTATTGGGACCCCAACGGTTCTTGCAGGTCCCCATCCCTACGCCGTTAATGCTGCTTTTCTGACTAATGCATTACGTCCTAAAGCCAGATTCCTATCAATTATCGGTTCCTACGGGTGGGGCGGCAGGACTGTAGAAATCCTGTCGGGGATGCTCTCTAATCTTAAAGCAGAGGTTATAGAACCTGTTCTTGTCAAAGGCTTACCTTCTGAGGCTGATTTTAAAGCTCTTGAGATTTTGGCTGAAACCATAGCGACAAAACACAACGAAGCTGGATTGATATAGTCCATACATTTTTTTGCATTTAAGCGAGAACGTAATAGTTTAGTTCCTTATTTTACAGACAGATTCGGTCAATCAAGAAGAATTATTAAAGAGAGCATGCTGAGCAGCAGGGGAATCAGAAGGAATTCTCTGGGATGATGTCCCTGACGGCGGGCAGTGAGAACAAACGAGGTAAAACAGTCGGGGAGTCCTACAAGGACTGCTTATAAAAAAACTCTTGAGTCCCACTGCCGAGGCGGGAGAAACTATCACGTACGGTTCTGAGGGGGACGAATCGGGCTGAAAAAGCTGTAATCTAACTAATCTAACTAATCTAACTAATTGTTAAAATTATTAATCGTCTCATAATAGAGTGGATATATTATTAAAAAAATCCCTCGTAACCTCCCTTTGCCAAAGGGAGGGATTATCCCCTCTTTGGCAAAGAGGGGCGAGGGGAGATTTTTAGATTGATGTCGGTTCAATTATGAGACTTTTAACATATAGTTACCGGTTCTTATAGAGACTTCAGCGAATTATCATGCAATTCAGGAAACAGCTCAATCGAGCTTAGATAACCGTAAGGATCAAAGCCCATATTTTGCGAGAATACTTTTTATCTCTGAAACGGATATATTTTCTTTGTAGGCCTTTACATAGATTGATAGCAAGTAGATATTTTCCTCGTTATCTTTAAAATAGTAAATAACACGGTACCCGCCCCTTTTGCCTTTTTTTATATCAGAGCTTGCCAAGCGGAGTTTAAATATCTTGCCTTCCAGACCCTCAACAGCTTTGCCTGCCAAAGGATCAGCCATCAATATGGTCTTTAATTTTGCCAGGTCCTTCCATATATTTGGATATTTCTTTTTGAGAAGCTTTACATCTCTTTCAAAGGTAGGTAACGGCCTAATCTTTAAGTTCATCAACTAAATCATCAATCGTTTTTAGCTTCAACTTGCCTTCTTTGTGTAATTTCAGATCATACAGTGATTCTTTGATAGTCTCATTCAGATCAAAAGTGTCATAATTACTCTTC
Organism: Nitrospirota bacterium; assembly: GCA_035873375.1. Taxonomy (NCBI): domain Bacteria; kingdom Pseudomonadati; phylum Nitrospirota; species Nitrospirota bacterium. The sequence continues at coordinate 3,282 of JAYWMQ010000010.1, forward strand.
AGGTATTCAAGGTATTCTATAGCTGAAGGAAGTTTCTGGTCTGGTAGTCCTTCGATCATTTCAATCGCCTTTTTCTTAAGTGTTGCAGTCTTCATATAAAATTATAATGAGTTATTTAAATAAAAGTAAAGTTTTCAGTGTTTCCAGGCCAAATATGCCAGATATAGGCGATACCCCTAATGAAACTTTTTGAGAAATACTTGACAATCGAATCGCCATATAGTATATTAGTAATTATGCAGACGCTTATAAGGAAGTGTACGTTATGAAAGAAGCAGCAGAACTATTTAAAATACTTTCAGTAGATAAAAGAATAGAGATTATTGAGCATCTTAAAAAAGAAGCTATGAGCGTTAATGC
>JAYWMQ010000011.1 GCA_035873375.1 Nitrospirota bacterium
CTTGTTTTTAGATATTTTGCTCACTTGAAATGCCCCTTTCTTTGGTTATTGCGCTTCCCACGCTTCTTATTTTAACCAATAGATTCGGGGCATTTCTACCTCTTACTGTTTGTTTTTTGTTTTATCGCGCTTCTTTAAGGTCTAATAGCATCCACTAGAGAAAAAAGTGGCTAACCAAGGGTTACGAAAAATAACGGGGGTCAGCCCTTGAATCACGACAAAACAAACACAATATGCTAAGATAGCACCGTACACGACCACAGTGTCCCAATGGTTATCGGAGATTCATAATGGACTTTAAATTCATCATCGAAAAACTTATGACTGCTTTTAAGGAGCAGGATATTCAGTATGCCCTGATTGGCGGGTTGGGCCTTGGTTTATGGGGAGTTCCGAGAGCGACTGTGGATATCGATTTTAAGGAGAAAATATGGCAGTGATTAGCGAGAATTTAGAATTTAGGGGACGTTATTGACTACGTTGACTAACTATGCTATAGTAACATGGTTGGAGAGAAACCAATACAAAAACAGTACGGAGAAAGAAATGCCACGGCAGGCAAGGTTTGATGCCTCGGGAACACTGCACCATATAATAATCCGGGGAATAGAGAAGAGAAAAATAGTAGATGACAGGAAGGATAGAGAGAATTTTATAGAAAGAGTAGGCCGAGCTGCATCAGATAAATCAGAGAGAAACCGAGACTTGATGAATAAAGGATTAAAGGATTGTGAAACGTGACTGTAATGCGTGTCCGAAAAAGGAAAAGGCGGTTGCCAGAGTAATGAGTTGAGGGGGGGAACAGTAAGGATTGCATACTTTGGGGCTTTCTGCAGGGTGTGTTGTAATTTACTCGTTAAACGTATTAAATAAAGCTGATTTTGTTAGAATAGATAACATCCAGGTGCATGAGGTAAACTGATATAAGGAGGAAAGGTGGAATGAAAAAGGCAGTTATAGAAATTGACGATTCTCAATTACTAAATGCATTGGAACAGCTACCTCCCGATGATTTAAAGAAAATAATTGATGCCCTTTTTCTAAAGAAGCTATTTAAGAAACCTGAGTTTGAAGAGGTCTCTGCAAGAGTTAAACGAATTGTTAAAAAAGAAGGGCTTAAACCTGATGTTGTTGAGGAAGCGATAGATTGGGCAAGAAAACAAGGGTAGTTATTGACACGAATGTAATAGTATCAGCATTTGGTTGGCTTGGTAAACCTGAAGAGGTTCTCAGACTTGTCACAAAAGGAAAAATAGCGAGTTATATAAGCACTGAAATGCTTGCTGAACTCAGAAAAGTTGTAAGTTATCCTAAATTCAAATTCTCAGAAGCATTGCAGGCGCAAATTATTGAGACTGTATTTTTTGAGTCGTCTCTGGTTTTTGTGAATGAATCATTAAATGTTATTGCTGATGATCCAGAAGATAATAGGGTTCTTGAGTGTGCAATTTCTGCTGGCGCTGACTTTATTATTTCCGGAGACAAACATTTGCTTAATCTTAAAAACTTTAGAGAAATTGAGATATTAACCCCTGAGGATTTTTTAAGCAGAAGGCGTTTTTAGAAAGAGCGAAGGGATGGATGTTGTTGTGTAGTATGCAAAAGTATTGATAGGCAAGAAAATAAAGCAATGACCTTTTGGAATGGTTTTTGGCCGTGGGAAAGTAACAGAAGACGAAGAAGCCTATATTTTATAAGGTGTTAACGGAGCTTTTATAAAGTGGTAAAATAGGGTTAGGTTACAGGACGCAAGATAACCTGTTGAAATTGTTAGATAACCTGCTCATTGACAACGAGAAAAACAGACGTGAAGGAGGCATCAGAATTGTTAGTAACTCGAGGTTACAGAAAAGCAGGTAGTAACCACTTGATTTTATTGGTGAAAAAGGGGATGCAGAGAGAAACCGAGACTTGATGAATAAAGGATTGCGACTAATCCCGACAAGCACGTTCGCCCAAGTAGCTCCTAAATGAGAGAAACCGAGACTTGATGAATAAAGGATTGCGACTTACTGTTCTGTGTCTCTGATCCTGCCCCATTGTTGCGAGAGAAACCAAGACTTGATAAATAAAGGATTGCGACAGTGCGTATGCCCTGAATCTCCGAGGATGATTATTTCTGTGAGAGAAACCGAGACTTGATGAATAAAGGATTGCGACGGGAAAGCACCGTTGTTTGTGAACGGTTGATCAATGCCTTGCCGGTTTGTCCTGAAAAAGTATTAAAGCAGAAGGATTATTAAAGTAACCCCCTCAGTCCCCCTTAACCTAAGGGGGAAGTTTTAATGCCTGTCAGCCTTTCCTTAATTTAAATAGGAAGTTTTAAACTCCCCTCTTAGTTTAAGAGGGGTTGGGGGAGTTAGCAGTTTAGGGGGAGTTATCCGGTAAATGCCTATGGATATAAATGTTCTATATCGTTACATATGACATAACCCCTTCGGTGGGGCAGTTTTAATTTAACCGCTTCCGCACACAGGAAGACAGACTTTGGGGACATCCTACTATGCAAAACTATTGACTGACAAGAAAATAAAGCGGATAAGATTGCAGGATTGTAGCGTGCTGCTACAGCCAAGAGTAAATATACAAGGAGCCCCGCACACGGCCAATTGCACGAAGGGAAGAAACTTGATAATGTATAAGTTTTGCATAGTGTGCAACACGTTCCCAACTAAAAAAAAGGAACACACCCCTTAATCCCCTCTTGATAGAGGGGGAAATTTTGATATATACGGTCTTGCAGGCAGGAGTGATGGAGTGGTTCCTTTTTACAGATGCAGACAGCTTTGATCAATCAAGAATGAATATTAAAGAGGGTATCCTGTGCAGTAGGAGTATCTGAAGTGAGGAGAATCTGAAGGAATTCTCTGGGATAAATTCCTTGACGGCGGGCAGTGAGAACAAGGCCGGGCAGGATACTGTGAGTTCGCAGACAGCGGCTGGCCGTGTATTGAAGATAATCTTTCTAAAACAACTATAGCTTTGAGAAATTGTAGAGTGTACCATGCGTTTATGTTAAAATTGAAAAGGAGGTGCTACAATGCTACAGTTAAAAGTGCCCATATCTGCTGAGGAAATCATAGAAGCGGTCAAAAAGATGAAAAAAGCCGACAGAGAAGCTTTTATAGAGGATCTGCTTGCAATCACTTCACCTGAATATCTGCAGAGCGTTAAGGAAGCGAGGGCGGAATATAAAGCGGGCAAGAGAAAAACACACAAAGAAATTTTTGATTAATGAATTACAGGCTTGTTTATACACGCAGGGCAGAAAAGGACATAAAAAAGCTTGATCCTACAGTTAAGACATCCATTGGAAACTCCCTTCAGAAACTGCAAGATGATCCTGTCCAATACTCTGAACAACTAACTGATCCGAAAATCGGAACATATCGATTCAGGATAGGTGATTACAGAGTGATATTTGATATAGAAGGCAAGGATATTGTTGTTCTCAGAGTGGGTCACAGGAAAGACATTTATAGAAGGCTTTAATTTCTTTACTTCGCTTTTGTTTGGGGTCATTAAAGACGGTAAGGTAGACGTGGATGCGTATATTGAGTTTCTTGCTCAATACAACGAATTCATCAATCACGAGCCGAAACCGTTTAAACCTATGATTGATAAGGTGATGAAGTTGTGAGAGTCTCTTAATATAAATTGGGGTCTGCCCTTGAAACGGGATAGAACAAATAAGATATGCTAAAATACCACCATGGCGAGACCGCTGAGAATAGAATACAAGGGAGCTGTGTATCATATCCTGTCAAGGGGAAATCAGGGTGAAGAGATATTTTCTGATGACAGTGACAGGGAATATTTTGTAGAAATACTTCAGCGTGCAAAGGAGAAGTATGGGGTAGAAGTCTATGCATACTGCATAATGGGGAACCACTATCATTTACTCATATCAACTCCGGAGGGAAAACTTACGAGGGCGATGCACTTTATCGGGTCGAGTTACGGGAGTTATCTGCGGAGATACCGTGGAATGACAGGCCATGTATTTGCCGGAAGATACAAGTCGTTGTGTGTGGAGAAGGAGAGCTATCTCCTGGAATTAAGCAGATACATTCACCTGAATCCAGTGCGGGCAGGTATAGTGAAATCTCCTGAAAAATATCCGTGGAGCAGCTACAGATACTATATCGGAAAGAAGACGGGGCCTGATTGGCTGAATACTGAGTGGCTGATAGGTGTATGCGGGAAAAGACCGAAGACAAGGCAGAGGAAATATAGAGAATATGTAGAGGCAGGGATAGAGAGTAAAGCGGAATATCCGGTAGAGAAGATAGTGGGACAGGCAATCCTTGGGAGCAGGGAGTTTGTTAAAAAGGTGCTGAAGGGATTGAAGAAAAGCCGGGGTTTGAAGGATGTGACTGCAAGGAAGAAGCTTGAGGGAAAGATAGAGTTAGATGAACTGTATCAGGAAGTATGTGAGTATTATGGAGCAGCAGACTTGAAAAATACGGCAGGAGTGAAGGATTCGGATGAGAAAAGGGCCCGGGAAATGTTTGTATTCCTGGCAAAGGAGCATACGTCGGCATTAAACAGGGAGATAGCAGCGCTGGTGGGGGATGTCAGTGCATCAGCAGTGAGCCATCAATATAAAAGGACAGGCAGGAAGATGCAGGGGAATAAGAAGCCGGCAAGGCAATGGAGGAAAGAGGTCAGGGAGCTTGTTTCACGATTCAAGGGCTGACCCCCAAATTTTCTAAGGGGTCCTTTACATCGCCCAAAGCTGTATTATTGCTGGATCCGGGCAAGCTGGAATGACACAAGGACAATAACTGTCCGACTTTATCACAGCCTCTAATTGTATATTGTTACAATGGTTTTGTACTTCAACATGCCTGGTGTGGATGTTTTGAATATCCTGTAAACCCGCTTGCCTTTTGTCCGCTGCCTTACATACTCCGGGAGTTGTGGGGCCGGGCTGTCCGAGATGACTACTACGGCGGTCTCTTCCGGCAGGTTCCTGCCTTTGGGTGCGTAAAATGCGGGGTTTCTGTATTCCCATGTAAACCTGGTGGGTGAGTTCAAAATCTCCTCTTCAGGAGGACGTTTTATGAGCGCTGAGTTGAGCCTGTAGTCGTAAAAAATCTCCTTGTCTGTATAGAGGTCGAGGATTGGCACCGAGATTGCCGGGTTTACGTCAGAGCCCTTTTGCGGCAGGGTGAAGACCTCGATGGCCTTGATGTCAAGGGTGTTCAGGGCCTGTCCGGCATTTTTCAGGTTCATTGAGGTGTGCCTCTGCAGGAAGGGGAGGTAGAGGCTGTATGCGAGAAGGAGTGAGGTCAGGACAGTGCAGAGGACTATAAACCTTCTGAGGCGGATATCCCTGATCTCTTTGAGTCCGTATGATGCCGTCAGTGTGAGCATTGGAAACAGCGGTATGATGTAGCGGAGCAGTTTTATCTGGAATATGATGAGTATGATGGGCAGGTAACATATGATTGCGTATCTGCTGTCCCTCTTCCTGATGGCAATCCAGACTGAGCATATGGCTGAAAGGGTGATAAAGGGATGGGTCTGGAAGAGGAAGGCGGATGTAAAAGACTCGGTCCATTCGCCCAGGACCGTTACCTGATAACCCGTAAGGATTCCGAACTGCTCTGAAATGACATTGTATTTCAGCGCCACTGCCAATGCAGTAAGCATTGTTGTTATCAGGACCACGGCAGCCCCCCTCAAGACCATCTTTTTCGGGTCCCTTCTCACGTAGACCGCAAGTATGACTGCCAGGACAGAGAGCATCGGCCAGGTCGAATACTTTGAGAACATGGCAAGAAAGACCGCAATGGATGAGAAGATGATTCTCCGCGTGCCTCCCTGCTCCATGACATTAATGAAGCTGAATATGGAGAGGGTAAGAAAAAACATGGTCGGGACATCTACCATCATGAGCGGCACCTGCGTGAAGAGATAAGGGATGCCGAGAAGGAATAATCCGCCGTAAAAACCTGTTTTTTCATCCCACAGGGTCTTTCCGGTTAAATAGGTGAGCACCACTGTAAGGGAAAACAGAAGGGTTGTGAATATCTCGATATAAATAATCTTTTCGCCTGCAAATCTGAAGATCAGGCCGTAGATGAAGGGGAGTACAGGCGAGTCCGTCCACGCCGTGATATCCCGGCCCCATTCACTGAAAAAATACCTGATGCCGTACAGCTCCAGGTGCTTGGCCTGAATGAAATATCTTGAGGTATCAATGTTAAACTGGGGTTCAATCCAGAAGACCGCTGCAGAGATAAATGAGAGTGTGAAGAGGAATGTGACGGGGTATTGTTCAAAATACCGGTTTTTGGAGAGTGCCCGGGCAAGTATTGTTATCAGGATAATGCCGGGGACGAGGAGGAGCAGTATCACGGCACTGCCGGGCCCCTCAAACAGCCACGGCCACCGGAGGGTGAAGTTGGTGTCTGCAGAGCGGAGCAGATAGAGTGCAAGTGGTGCAAGGATGGTGAAGAGAGAGACTGTTATGGACTCTTTTTTGCTCATATCCGGGTAGTGTTCGTGCACAGCAATAATACCTTGAAAAACAAGGAATAATCAATCTTCCCATGGTTTTTCTGTCTCTATTCCGGGAAACCTCTCAGTAGCAGGCAAAAAGGCCTGCAAATAGTTTATACTATACAGTGGAAATTTGAATCTCCGCAGCAGTTTGCATCCTCTGAGTTTGCACTGCATAAGTCGAGTAGTGGATGCTCTTGATCAATCTTTTTCAGGAGGGGTTTTATGTCTCGTGTACCTGTAAGTATAGAAGAGGAGATGAAGGTAAGCTATCTTGATTACGCCATGAGCGTAATCATAGGCAGGGCCTTGCCTGATGTGCGCGACGGGCTCAAGCCTGTGCAGCGCAGGATACTCTATGCAATGTTCCGGGAAGGACTGCTTCCGGCAAAGAGATATTCGAAGTGCGCCGGTGTGGTCGGAGAGGTGCTGAAGAAGTATCATCCGCACGGAGACAGCGCTGTCTACGATGCACTTGTGAGGCTTGCCCAGGATTTCAACATGCGTAATCCCCTTATAGACGGGCAGGGTAACTTTGGCTCAATTGACGGCGATCCCCCTGCTGCCTACCGTTACACTGAGGCAAGGCTTGCCAAGATTGCAGAGGAACTGCTGAGGGATATAGACAAGGAGACCGTTGATTTTACCCCGAATTTTGATGAAACAACCGTTGAGCCTGTAGTGCTTCCCACCAGGGTGCCGGGCCTGCTGATAAACGGCTCCTCAGGCATTGCCGTTGGCATGGCCACCAATGTGCCGCCCCACAACCTCAGAGAGATAATAGATGGTCTTGTGATGCTCCTTGACAAGCCGGAGGCCACGGTGCAGGACCTTATGACGCATATAAAGGGGCCTGACTTTCCAACAGGCGGAATGATTCACGGACTTGACGGAATCCTGTCTGCCTATACCCATGGCCGGGGCATTATCAGGGTGAGGGCCTGTGCAAGGATTGAGAGACCGCAGAAAGGGCCGGAGCAGATAATAGTGACGGAGATGCCATATCAGGTGAATAAGGCAAGGCTGATTGAGAAGATTGCCGAACTCGTCAGGCATAAGAAGATAGAGGGTATCTCGGAGTTGAGGGATGAGTCGGACAGGGACGGTATAAGGGTTGTAATCGAGCTGAAGAGGGGTGAGATGCCCCAGGTTGTACTGAATAACCTTTATAAACAGACCCAGATGCAGAACACCTTCGGCATAATCATGCTTGCCCTTGTCGGCGGACAGCCCCGGATAATGAGCCTCAAGAGGATCCTTACCTACTTTATCCAGCACCGCAGGGAGGTAATACTCCGCAGAACGCGCTTTGAACTGAGAAAGGCTGAGGAGAAGGCACATATCCTTGAGGGTCTGAAGATAGCCCTTGATTACCTGGATGAGATAATAAACCTGATAAGGGCCTCAAGGAATCCCCAGGAGGCCAAGACAGGGCTGATGACGAGGTATCCCCTCTCTGCCGTCCAGTCACAGGCCATCCTTGATATGAAACTCCAGAGACTGACCGGGCTGGAGAGGGACAAGATAATTAAGGATTATGAGGATACCATGAACGAGATAGAGAGGCTGAAGGGGATACTCGCAAGTGAAACCCTGGTTAATGACATAATAAGGAACGAGCTCCTTGAGATGAAGGAGAAATACGGTGACGACAGGCGGACCGAGATAATGGCCGCTACCAAAGAGATAACTATTGAAGACCTGATTACTGAAGAGGAGATGGTCATCACCATATCCCACAGGGGATATGTCAAGCGTAACCCCCTCAGTGAATACCGCAGCCAGAGAAGGGGCGGAAAAGGCCTCATCGGGATGGAGACGAGAGAGGAGGATTATGTTGAGCAGCTTTTTATAGGCTCAACACATGACTACATGCTCTTCTTTTCCAACCTCGGCAGGCTTTACTGGCTGAAGATTTACCAGATACCCGAGGCAGGCAGGGCCGCAAGGGGCAAGGCGATCGTAAACCTCCTGCAACTGCAGGAAGGCGAGAGGATCACGACGGCCATTCCCGTAAAAGATTTCAGGGAAGGCTATCTGGTGATGTTTACAAAGAAGGGTACAGTCAAGAAGACACCTCTTCATGACTTCAGCAATCCAAGGGGAAGGGGAATTATCGCAATAACCCTTGATAAGGGGGATGAGCTTATAGCCGTAAAAATGACCTCAGGCATCAATGACCTCCTTATAGGCACGAGAGACGGGCTTGCAGCAAGGTTCAAGGAGGAGGATGTAAGGCCCATGGGGAGGACTGCCAGGGGTGTCAGGGGCATAAGGCTTAGCCCTGATGATGAGGTGGTCTCTGCTGTGGTGGTGCAGGAGAGGACGGCGATACTTACAATTACAGAGCGGGGGTATGGTAAGAGAACAAAGGTTGAGGAATATCCTGCTCATAAACGCGGAGGAAGGGGTGTTATATCCATAAAGGTTACCGACAGGATAGGCCGGGCCGTGGGGCTTCTGCAGGTGAGGGATGATGACGAGATAGTCATGATAACCAATGCAGGGAAGCTGATAAGGACAAGGGCCGGAAATATATCTCTCCTTGGCAGGAATACCCAGGGTGTAAAACTGATGGATGTTGACCCTGATGACAGGATTGTGAGCCTTGGAAGAGTTGCAGAGAAGTGAGAATCTCTGTTCGGTTTGAAGGTAACTAATACTTTTGTTGTTGGAAGGTTTTTGTGATCTCGATCTTCTCTGCGGTAGATTGAAGTACTCCCATGGATTTAGTGAATGAGTTTGTTAAATGCCATAACAGGCCACGACAGGCCTAAAAATATACTCCTTGGCTCGATCGGGACGGCAAGGGTTGCAACTACCTATCTCTTTACCGGCGAGAGCGGTATTGGCAAGAGACTCGCTGCAATTGAATTTGCCGGGGCGATTAACTGTCTCAACCCCATAAAGGTAACCCGCAACCCGCAACCCGCAACTCGCAATCCGAAATCCGAAATCCGCGATCCGAAACCCGAATATCTGGATGCCTGTGACAGTTGCAGCTCCTGCAGGAAATTTTCCTCACTCCTCCATCCGGACCTTAAGGTCGTGGAGGCTGACGGGGGCCTTATAAAGATTGACATTATAAGGGAGGTACAGGAATTTTTGTCTTTTACCCCCTATGAGGGCAGGAAAAAAGTGGTTATAATAGATGGTGCGGAGTGCATGAACCCGTCGGCATCCAATGCATTTCTGAAGACCCTGGAGGAGCCTCCGCCCGACAGTGTGATAGTACTGATAACAATGGCCCCTGACAGGCTGCTGGATACCATCAGGTCAAGGTGTTTTGTGGTGAGGTTTTCGCCCCTGAGCATTGGTGCCTGCAGGGAGGTTATCGGCAGGAAAGTCAGTGGTCTTGATACAGAGACACTGGAGTCCCTGGCGGCGTTTTCAATGGGACGCCCGGGTGTGGCTATCCAGGGAGAGGGGGCTATGGCGAGGGATACGATCAGTAGTATGGTGCGCGGTATTGTAGGGGGGGGGTTGTCTTTTCAATGGAAGGACAGGAGTGATATGGACCAGTGGTTGAACCTCTTCCTGATGGTGCTGAGGGATATGATAGTGATGAAGATAAACCCTGATGACAGGGGATTGCTTATAAACAGATGGCTTGAAAGCGAGATATCCGCAATCAGCAGGAGTATGGAACTGGAAGAGATGCTGAGACTTTATTCCGAGGTTAGTCTCCTGATGGCTCACTTCAGGTTTAACCTGAATACGTCGATAGTGTCGAATTATATAAAGTCGATGTTTGTTAACCGCGTAACATAAATAATTCGCTGCATGGTACGCCGGGGGCGCCGGGGTTTTCTGTGCATTGCGGTAATTTAATTCTGATTTGAGGGAGAGTTATGAGTGTGTCAGTCAATGATAAAGACGAAAATGGAGTGAAGACCCGTCCCGCTGTGGGGGTCAGGTTTAAACCGTGCGGCAAGATATACAGTTTTGACCCCGGAGAGCTTGAGCTGAAGAAGGGCGACAAGGTGGTTGTGGAGTCCATGTTCGGGCTTACGATAGGGACGGTTGTGCAGGAGGTCTCTGAAAATGCACAGACTCAAAAGGGTGATTCCCGGGATGAGGCGAGTGAGAGGAAAGGTCCTGCGGCAAAGCCTCCCAAGGAGCTCAAGCCGGTAGTCAGAAAGGCCACTGAAGAGGACCTCAGTGCCGCGGAGTGCAACAGCGAACTTGAGGCTGAGGCAAGGCGTCACTGCCTTGAGAGGATAGCTGCAAGGGGGCTCCCGATGAAGCTTGTGAGTACAGAGGCTACCCTTGACAGGAAGAGGGTGATCTTTTACTTTACCGCTGACGGCAGGATTGATTTCAGGGAGCTTGTCAAGGACCTTGCGTCCAGGTTCAGAACGCGGATAGAGATGCGGCAGATTGGTGTGAGGGACGAGTCAAAGTTGATCGGCGGCATTGGTGTGTGCGGCAGGGAGTTTTGCTGCCGGTCGTTCCTTACAAGTTTTGCCCCTATCTCGATCCGCATGGCAAAGGAGCAGGAGCTGGTATTGAATGCCGCCAAGCTTTCCGGTGTATGCGGCAGGCTGATGTGCTGCCTTAGCTATGAGTATGATGAGTGGCAGGCAGAGGGGCTTGATGAGGTTGTTCCCGAGGACCCGATGAATGGGTGTCTTTGCGGAGATTGCAACTCAGAGAGTTCGGAGAGTCTTGTGTCATCACTGACGCAGGGGGACAATGCCCCTGCTCCAGAGAAAAAGAGGGAAGAATCCAGGTCTGCAAGGGATAAATCATCCGCCAGTGGCGGGTTTAAGGAGAGAAAAAGGCCTGCCAGGCAAAGAAGGCCGGCATCCAGTGAGAGTGAGCGCGAGGGTGCGGGTAGTGACGGGTCCTCCGGTGCTGATGCAGGTCGTCCCGAGACAGTGGCAGGGGATAAGATATCCGCTGATACCTCCGGGTCTGCAGAAAAGGGTGATATTGAGACGAAGCAGCCTGATGCCTCCCAGGAAGACAAGACCGGGACAGGCAAGAAGAAGAGGCCTTACTTCAGGCACAAGAATAAAAAGAGGAGGAAACACAGGTAGAGATGGATAAGAAATTTTACGTCACCACTCCCATATATTACGTTAACGATATCCCCCATATCGGGCATGCCTATACAACGGTTGCTGCTGATATCCTTGCAAGGTTTAATCGTCTCAGGGGAAAGAGGGTCTTTTTCCTTACAGGTACGGATGAGCATGGACAGAAGGTCCAGAAGGCGGCAGAGGAGAAGGGGCTTACACCGGGCGAACATGCCGATATCATGGTGGAAAATTTTAAAAACCTCTGGGGTAGGCTTGATATATCAAATGACGCATTCATAAGGACAACGGATGAAAGACACAGGGGTGTTGTCCGTGAGATGCTTGAAAAACTCAAGGAAAGAGGCAGGATCGTAAAGAGGGTTTATAAGGGATGGTACTGTACACCGGATGAGAGGTTCTGGACAGAGAAGGAACTTCTTGACGGTAACTGCCCCGAGTGCGGAAGGCCGGTGGAGGAGATAGAGGAGGATAACTATTTTTTTCTCATGTCTGAATACGGGGAAAGGCTTATCAGGCATATAGAGGACAATCCCGGATACATCCTGCCTGAGACGAGGAGAAATGAGGTTATGGGGTTTTTACGCTCCAGGAACCTCGGAGACCTCTGTATATCGCGGCCCAAAAAGAGGCTTCCGTGGGGAATACCCCTTCCCTTTGATGAGGATTACGTGACCTATGTCTGGTTTGATGCCCTTGTTAATTATTATTCTGCAACCCGTTATCTTGCCCCGCCCCTGGAGGCCGAATCCTGGTGGCCTGCTGATCATCACATTGTCGGCAAGGATATACTGACAACCCATGCAGTCTACTGGTCAACCATGCTGATGGCTCTTGATATGCCTTTGCCCGGAAATATATTTGCACACGGCTGGTGGACTGTAAAGGGAAGGAAGATGTCCAAATCCGTCGGAAATGTGGTTGACCCAAACGAAATGATCGAAAAATACGGCCCGGATGCCTTCAGATACTTCCTCTTCAGGGAGGTTCCGTTCGGCCTTGACGGTGATTTTTCCGAGGATGCACTTACTGGCCGCATTAACAGTGACCTTGCAAATGATTTGGGCAATATTTTGAGCCGTACCCTGACCATGATAGAAAAATACAGGGACGGTACAATTCCGGAGGCAATTGACAGCAAGGACAGGGAAGACCTGGAGAAAAGGATCAAGGCGTGGTTTAGCGCAGAATCAACAACCAGTATTTCAAATAGCTTTAGTGATTTTCTGAAAAACCTCCAGTTCCACCATGCACTTGCCCTGTTGTGGAAGGTCCTGAGTGACGTAAACGAATATATACAGCGTGCGGCTCCCTGGAAAGAAAAGGATGAGGGAACCCTGTCCAACACGCTCCATACCATTGCCGAGGCCCTCGGTATGCTCGCCGTCTATCTCTTTCCGTTTATGCCTGCCACGGCTGAGAAGATGTGGGTCCAGCTCGGTATTGACGGCAGGATAGGAGAAAGAAAAGAATTGCCGAAATGGGGAGACCTGCAGGTCAGCGGCAAGAGGGTGAGAAAGGGAGATCATCTGTTTCCAAGGATTGAAAAGCGTAAGGAAGAAAAGAAAGAGGCTGTTCCTGACAAAAAAGCAAAAGAGGAAAAAAGAGAAGACTCAGGTCTTATCTCCATAAACGATTTTGCCAGAGTTGAGCTGAAGGTTGGAAAGATACTCGAGGCCGAGCGTGTCAAGGGCTCAAACAAACTCATAAAACTGCAGGTGGATACCGGAGAGCAGCGGCAGATTGTTGCGGGAATCGGCAAGGTATACAGCCCGGAGCAGCTTGTGGGCAAGAAGATTATCGTGGTTGCAAACCTGAAACCCGCAAAACTCATGGGAATTGAATCGCGGGGTATGCTCCTGGCTGCCAATGACGGGGAGAAGCTTGTCCTTGTAACTCCTGAGGGAGATGTGAGGGTGGGGGCAAGTGTCAAGTAGGGTTTTTAAGGTAATGAATGGCGGAGGGGGTGAGATTCGAACTCACGGAGGCCGTTCAGACCTCAACGGTTTTCAAGACCGTCGCCTTAAACCACTCGGCCACCCCTCCTTGTTAGTCGGATAACCAGATAACAATAAATGAAATTATAACAAAATTGCCAGCTTTTAGTCCTCTTTTCGCTTGCCTTGACAGTGATAAACTTTTGCTGGTATAGTATTTTTATTTTTTTAAAATATATAAATGAGAGGAGTGTGGTCAGTGGATGCCCTCTGTGAGCGTCAGGAAGAACGAGTCCTTCGAACTTGCACTGAAGAGGTTTAAGAAACAGTGCGAGAAAGACGGAATACTCTCGGAGATCAGGAAGCGGGAGCATTATGAAAAGCCGAGCGTCAAGAGGAAGAAAAAGATCCTTGCAGCGCGGAAAAAAGCTCTCAAGAAAATGAGACTGTATCAGGGAAGGTAAATGTCCATACTTGAAAGGATTGACAGCGACCTGAAGGTTGCGATGAAGTCTTCTGAAAAGATCAGGGTTTCAACGCTCAGAATGGTGAAGGCAGCTCTGAAGAATCTCGAAATAGAAAAAGGAGAGCTTTCAGATGACGATGTAATCGGGGTTCTGAGTACCCAGGCAAAACAGAGAAGGGAGTCTATCTCCGAGTTTGAGAAGGGCGGAAGGCAGGACCTTGCAGATCAGGAGAGCGAGGAACTTGCCGTCATCCTGGGTTATCTGCCTGAACAGTTATCGGAGGAGGAACTTACCGGTATAATTCAGGAAACTATAAGGGAGACTGGTGCGTCTTCCCTGAAAGATATGGGCCGGCTCATGAAAAGCCTTATGCCACGGGTAAAAGGCAGGGCTGCCGGCAAGTTGGTAAGTCGGAAGGTGAAGGAATTATTGGGGAATCAATAGTACTATAAGACTTAAAGAATTTGCCTGGACAGGATTAAGTAGCAGGATTAACAGGATGGACATGATAAAACAAAACAGAATTATTTTCGTTGGTTTCATTAAAAAGAAGAAATCCTGTAAATCCCGTTAATCCTGTCTAAAAAACAGTATTTAGTCTTTATTGTTTCCCATCATACAACATAAAAAGGAGAACAGGATGACACTTGGTGAACTATACGAAAAGGCGGTCTCTACCGGTATCGGCAATGACCCCAGGGGCTTGGATATTGTTAATAATGAACTGTCATCTGTCAGTAAAAACTTTGACGAACTCAAAGACAGGGATAAAGAATTTTTTGACAAGGAGACCCTTAAAAACCCTTATGCCGATTCCAGAATACTCTATGGCAATGGTGACGAGGAGATAAAGACAATCCTTGCGGGGATTGATATAGAGGTAGGTGAGGTAGTGCTTGCCGACCAGATGAGGTCAAAGGGAAGGACAATAAGCATGCTGCTCTCTCATCACCCTGAAGGCCGGGCCTATGCCCATCTTTACGATGTCATGAGAATGCAGTCGGATGTGCTCCACAGGTTTGGTGTGCCCATTAATATTGCAGAGGACCTGATGGAGGGGAGGATAAAGGAGGTTGAGAGGAGGCTCATGCCGATCAATCATGCCCGTGCCGTAGATGCCGCGAGACTCCTCGATATACCTTTTATGTGCCTTCATACCCCGGCTGACAATATGGTTGCTTCCTATCTGCAGGGAGTCTTTGACGAGAGAAAGCCTTACAGGATAGAGGATGTAGTTGACCTCCTGCTGGAGGTGCCTGAATACAGGCAGGCCAAAAAGATTGGTGCCGGACCAAAGATACTCATTGGTTCGGAAAAGAGAAAGGCCGGGAAAATATTTGTTGATATGACGGGTGGCACTGAGGGGGCCAAGAAGATATTCAGCAGTTTGACCGCAGGTGGCGTCAGTACGATAGTGGCCATGCATCTGAGTGAGGATCACCGGAAAGAGGCCGAGAAAAACCACCTAAACGTTGTTATTGCCGGACACATTGCAAGTGACAATGTTGGTGTTAACCTCCTCCTTGACAAGATTCTTGACGATACGATCGAGGTGATCGAATGTTCCGGCTTCAGCCGTGTCAGAAGATGATGCCGGATGGGTTTGTTCTTAATTGAAAAATAAAGTTTAGTCTTGTTCACTTACCGTCTTTTGCATTTTGAAAAAAACCTTCTATGGATCTAAGCAATGTTGTTGATGAGATCAAGACTCGCCTTGATATCGTAGACCTGCTTTCCGGGTATATTGATCTGAAGAGGGCAGGGCAGAATTTTAAGGCCCTCTGTCCGTTTCATACTGAAAAGACGCCCTCTTTTGTTGTAAGTCCTGATAAACAGATATTTCATTGTTTTGGCTGTAATGCCGGTGGAGATGTTGTTACATTTATCATGAAGTATGAAAACCTCTCTTTTCCCGAGGCGGTCAGAGCACTTGCCGAGAGGGCCGGAATCACGATTGAGCAGGAATCCGTCAGGTCATCTGCAACCACGACACTGAGGAAGAGGCTTATAGAGATGCACAAGGAGGCCTGTGCCTTTTATGAGAGTGAGCTGGGCAGGAACGCACAGGCAAGGGATTATCTCAAAAAGAGGGGGCTTTCGGATGAGACGATCGGGGTGTTTGCAATAGGGTTTGCCCCCGGCGGAAACCAGCTCCTGAAATTCCTGAAGACAAAGGGATATGCGGAGAGCGATATACTTGCCTCAGGGCTGTGTAAGGAGACGGAGCGGGGGAAGATGGATACCTTCAGAAACAGGGTTGTCTTTCCGATATCCAATGTCCGGGGAGAGGTGATCGCGTTCGGTGGGCGAATACTTATTGACAATACCCGCGCCCCCAAGTATCTGAACTCACCTGAGACCATCCTTTTTAAGAAATCTTCCGAGCTCTTTGGTCTTAACCTTGCAAAGACGGATATAAGAAAGCGGGGGTATGTAATCATGATGGAGGGGTATCTGGATGTTATCACCGCCCATCAGCACGGAATAAGGAATTGCGTGGCCCCCCTTGGAACTGCACTCACAGAGGCCCAGGCAAAAAAACTGAAGGCACTGACAAAGAAAATACTGCTTGTTTTTGACTCGGATGATGCAGGAGTTAAGGCCTCGGTGAGGGCCCTTTCCCTGCTGTATGAGGATGGTTTTGTTGCAAAGGTATTATTGCTGCCGCCGGGAGACGATCCTGACACGTTTTTGAGGAAGAAGGGACGGGATGCCTTTCAGCGGAAATTCAGGGATGTTATGGGTCTTGTTGACTTCTACCTCTCTCTTTCCGGGGAAAGGGTTGACATTGTGAGGGATTTAATACTTATAATTTCCAGGGTGACGGACGGTATAATAAGGAGCGATTTAATCAGGGAGGTATCGGAAAAAACAGGGCTTTCAGAGCAGTTTTTGAGGGAGGAACTGAATCTCCTGAGGAAGAAACCCGGGCTGTCCCGTAATGATAAAAAAAGCGCCGAGCCAATGTCTGCTGAAAAATTCCTCCTGGGTGTATACCTTTCTTATCCGGAGCATGTCCATCTGATAAGAGAGAGTATCACACCGGCTGAGATTGAAGACAAGAGTGTTAGGGCTATATTTGAGAAACTTTATTTTTCGTCAGTCTCAAAGCTTGAGGAAGTTACGGCAAAACTGAGCGAGCAAGAGTTGGCCATCGTTACAGGGGCAACCATGGGACTCAATATTGATGGAGAGGAGGTTGAAAAAAACATAAGGGATTGCATAAGAACCATCAGGAATAAAAAACTTAAGAGAAGACTCAGGGATCTGGAGATGGAGATCAGGATTGCTGAAAACAGGGGTGAGGGACACCTCATTAATAACCTGCAGGATCAGATGAATCTCCTGATCAAGGAGGGGGGGGCGGATGAAGGAGTATTTTGATTTTTACGAAGATTCCATATATGATTCAAATGGTTCGGGTCTGAGACCTGAAGAGAAGGAGCTGTATGAAGAGGAGGAGACAGAGCAGGGGGTAAAAGAGGAGCATGACCCGTTAAGGTCCTATATGAAAGAGATGGGGGCTGTCCCTCTTCTGACAAGGGAGGGGGAAGTGGAGATTGCAAGAGAGGTGGAGAGGCGTAAGCAACAGCTGACCATGGCTACATTTTCCGTTCCTCTGATTCTGAAGAAATTGATAATCCTTGGTGAATTGATAGAAGGTGGAGAAGCGCCCCTGGGGGAGATAGTCCAGACAGAAGGTGATGAGAGTGAAGAGGACCTGCTGGTCAGGAAGAGGGGGTTTTTTAAACATACCGAGAAGGTAAGGGAACTTTTCAACAAAAGGATGCAGCTCCTTGGAGAACTGAGCAGGGAGGGCAGGAGGGAAAAGGTTATCCGTGAGTTGAAGAACAACAGGAAAGACGTTTATGCGGAGATCAAGAACCTGAATCTGAAGGATTGTACTGTTAATGCCTTTGCAGATGAATTGAGGAGATTAAGTGACCTGCTGACCCAGAATCACAGGGAACTCATGCTGATAAAGAGGAGACTCAGGAAGAGGAATATCGGGATTCCGCCGGAAGAGGATATTTATAAATATCCTGAAAAGGTGCAGGGTATATTGAGAGAGTATTTACTGAAGCAGGAGGAGATTGCCGCGATGGAGAAAGAGGTCGGCATGGAAAGTCCGCAACTCAGACACGTGCTCAGGGCAATCCAGAAGGCTGACAAGACCATACACGAGGTCAAATCGAGGCTTGTTGAGGCCAACCTCAGGCTCGTCATAAGCATTGCAAAGAGATATATCGGCAAGGGGCTTAGTTTCTCGGACCTCATTCAGGAGGGCAACATAGGATTGATGAGGGCCGTGGACAAGTTTGAATACAGGCGGGGGTATAAGTTCAGTACTTACGCCACATGGTGGATCAGACAGGCTATAACAAGGGCTATTGCCGATCAATCCCGTACAATAAGAATACCCGTGCACATGATAGAGACCATAAACAAGGTTACAAAGAGTTCGAGGGAACTCGTCCAGGAGTTTGGGAGAGAGCCTTCCGAGGAAGAAATTGCCCGGAAAATAGACATGCCGGAGGCGAGGGTAAAGGAGATACTCAAGATTGCCAAGGAACCGATATCCCTTGAATCCCCAGTTGGTGATGATGAGGACGGACAGCTCAGGGATTTTATTGAGGATACCCTGATGTCATCCCCCCTTGATGAAGCCATTCACGGGGACCTGAGAAGGAACATCGAGCGGGTGCTTATGAGCCTGAACCCGAAAGAGGCCGAGGTTATAAGGAAGCGATACGGCCTTGACGGTTCTAACTTTCCTCATACCCTTGAGCAGGTTGGCAAGTCCATGGAAGTAACCCGTGAGAGGGTGCGGCAGATAGAGGTTAAGGCTATAAGGAAATTGAAACACCCCTCAAGAAGCAGGTGGCTTAAGTCTTTTATAGAAAGAACTTGACCTTAGCGATAAAAGAACTCTATAATAAAGGCCGTCTTCAGGGCCCATAGCTCAGCTGGAAGAGCCACCGGCTCATAACCGGTTGGTCCCAGGTTCGAGTCCTGGTGGGCCCACCATTTTACTGATAAACATTGGAGAGATGGAGGACTGGTAACCTTGGAGAATCGTTGCTGCAGCCAGCCCGGTGCTCCATCTTTCCAAGATATTTATTGTGTTCAGAACAACACTTGATGGACTCTTAAAAAGTCCATGGATTGTCACCCTGAACTTGATTCAGGGTCTCATAATGACAGAATACAGTGTTTTTGATTTTTAGAATTCATCAAAATTAAAGAATGTCAGATTGGAGAGAATGAAAGAGGAACTCAAGCTTCTTGTTGCCCTTCAGGAGATAGATTCTGTAATCCTCCGGAAGAGACTTGAACTAAAAAAGGCACCCGAAGAGATCAAGCGTTACCAGGGACCTTTAAGCGAGTCTGAAAAGGCGTACAGGAGGGAGAAAGAAAAGTACGAGGTTGTTGAAAAGAAGAAAAAACAGAAAGAGCTTGAGGTCAGGGAGGTCGACGACAGGATTGAGAAGCTAAAATCGAGAATGTCGGATATAAAGACCAACAAGGAATACCAGGCCCGTCTGAAAGAGATCGAAGCCATTGAGAAGGAAAGGTCAAGGCTGGAAGACGAGATCCTCTATATGATGGAAGAGCTTGATGAGGTATCTGGGGGACTGAAAGAGGCGGAAAGGCGGATAGAGGATGAGAAGAAGCGGCTTCAGTCCCTGCAGAAAGAACTGGATGACAAAAGGGATTTGATCGAAAAGGAACTTGCAGAGCTGAAGGAGCAAAGAGAAGCGCTTGTCAGAAAGATTCCCGCAGGCCTTTATACCAGATACATGGATGTTTTTCAGAAATCAAGCGGCCTGTCCGTGGTTGAGGCAAAGGATGAGAGATGCCTCGGATGTTATATGAGTATCCCCCCCCAGATCTACGTTGAGATAAAGACGTCGGAAGAGCTTATGCAATGTCCTCAATGCGGCAGGTTCCTGTACCGTAAGGAGACAGCTGCCGGGGAAGCACAGGAGCAAGGCAAAGGCAGCAAGAATTCAGATTGAAGACAAAGAAACCAGTCAGGGAAGCCGTTATCTTTTCTGATGGGGCCTCAAGCGGCAATCCCGGTCCGGCAGGCATAGGGGTTGTTGTAATTATCGGCGATAAAAAGATTACCCTCTCGGAGCCGATAGGTAATGCCACAAACAATGTGGCAGAGTACAGGGCCCTGATCAGGGGGCTTGAGACAGCGCTTAAGCACAGGGCCGAAGCGGTGAAGATATGTCTTGATTCTGAACTGATTGTCAGACAGTTGACCGGCATCTACAGGGTGAAGAACGAAGGGCTTATCCCGTTATATAAAAAAGTGTGCGCCATCCTCGAAAAGTTTAAAGGTTATAATATAACTCACATTCCCCGTGCAGAAAACAGCGAAGCCGATTCCCTGGCAAAGAAGGCTTTTCAAAGAGTCAACCGTTAATTACAATAAATGCAGGGCAGGTGAGATGGTCGCTCCGTAGACGGGCGCAAGCCTGAGTCTACGGAGAGGAAAGTCCGGGCTCCGAAGGGCAAGGACAGTGGCTAAGCGCCACCGTCCCGTCGTTGGCCGGGGTTGCCGGTCTATGGCGGGACAGGGAAAGTGCCACAGAAAAGATACCGCCTGTGTGTAGGGGTCAGGTCTCAACATTCAACATAAGCAGCAAGCTTATGTTGAATGTTGAGACCTGACCCCTCAGACTGGTAAGGGTGAAAAGGCGGGGTAAGAGCCCACCGCTGCAGGGGTGACCTTGCAGGCATGGTAAACCCTGTCCGGAGCAAGGCCATGTAGGTTCCGCCTCGAGGGTGGCCCGCCCGATTGAGCGGAACGGGTAGGCTGCATGAGTCCGGGAGCAATCCCGGACCTCAGATGAATGACCATTACATACAGAACCCGGCTTATTGCCTGCCCTGCATTCATTATTTAAACTTTCAGGACCGCAGAACCACTTCTCCTGCCGGCAATCATTTTTAATCTTAATCAGCTATAATAAAAATTATGAAAACTCTGAAGGCAGCCATCCTTTTTTCTTTACTCTTCCTTTCATTGCCTCTGCTGTTGTTTTCTGCAGAAAACAGGGCTGGGCAGGTCATGGTCATAACCGTTCAGGGTGTCATAAACCCTGTCTCCTCTGAATATATAGAGAAGAGTATTGAAGAGGCGAATGAGCAGGGGATGGAGGCGCTTGTGATTGAACTGGATACGCCGGGAGGCCTCGACACCTCCATGAGGTCAATTATAAAGGTCATAAACGGCAGTGAGGTGCCTGTGGTGGTTTATGTGGCTCCATCAGGGGCGAGGGCTGCCTCGGCTGGTGTCTTTATTACGATGGCCGCACATATTGCGGCAATGGCCCCGGGTACCAATATAGGTGCTGCCCACCCTGTTGGAATCGGTGGCAAGATGGACAAGACCATGGTTGAGAAGGTAACAAATGACGCAGTGGCCTATATAAAATCCATTGCTGAAAGGCGCGGCAGGAATGTAAAATGGGCAGAGGATGCCGTAAGAAAGAGTGTCTCCGTCACTGCCCGCGAGGCACTGAAACTCGGTGTGATAGACCTTGTGAGCAAGGACCTTAAAAGTCTTCTTGACAGTATTGACGGTACGAAGGTGCAGACACCGGAAGGAGAGAAGGTGCTGCATACCAGGGGGGCTTCAGTTGTAAGGAAAGAGATGGGCCTGAGGCTGAAGATACTTGCTACAATAAGCAATCCCAATATTGCCTATATCCTGATGCTCCTCGGTTTCTATGGCCTCTTCTTTGAATTCACAAACCCGGGCTCGATATTTCCGGGTGTGGTTGGCGGAATATGCCTTATACTTGCCTTTTATGCATTTCAGACCTTGCCCGTCAATTATGCCGGGCTTCTTCTCATTATCCTCGCCGTAATTCTCTTTGTTCTGGAGGTAAAGATAACATCCGGTGGAATACTGACCATTGGTGGTATAATATCCATGTTTATAGGCTCTATAATGCTGTTTGAAAGTCCGGGGTCTTTAATTAAACTCTCCATATACCTTATTGTGCCGGCAGTCCTTATAACGGCCTTCTTTTTCTCTGTAACCGTTGGTCTTGCGGTAAAGGCCTGGAAGAGAAAGCCCGTAACAGGAGTTGAGGGTCTTATAGGGCTTGAGGGGGTTGCCCATACAGATATATTTGATGATGGTATGGCACTTGTTCACGGAGAATACTGGAGGGCATACAGTGATGAGCCGGTTAAAAAGGGAGAGAAGGTGATCGTTGAGTCTGTTTCGGGACTCAGAATAAAAGTCAGAAAGGAGGAGAGGAAATGATTTTCCCACCGCAGTTTTTAAGCTTTGTCTTTATTGTAGTAGTTGTTCTTTACTTCCTTGCAAGCTCTATCAAGATCCTCAAGGAGTATGAGAGGGGTGTGGTCTTCAGGCTTGGACGTATTATTCCGGTAAAAGGGCCGGGCCTTGTGATTATATGGCCGATAATCGATAAACTTGTCAGGGTCAGTCTCAGGACAATAACAATGGATGTGCCTTCGCAGGATGTTATAACAAGGGATAATGTTACGGTTAAAGTCAATGCTGTTGTATATTTCAGGGTGATGGACCCTATAAAGGCAGTGACTGCAATCGAGGACTACTATTTTGGTACGAGCCAGATGGCCCAGACAACACTCCGGAGCGTTCTCGGACAAAGTCAGCTTGATGAACTGCTCTCCAAGAGGGATGCCATCAATGCGGAACTGCAACGGATCATAGATTTTCAGACAGAACCGTGGGGTATAAAGGTAACGGCCGTTGAGGTGAAGAATGTTGACCTTCCTGTAGAGATGCAGAGGGCTATTGCAAAACAGGCAGAGGCTGAAAGGGAGCGCAGGGCAAAGGTAATCCATGCAGAAGGTGAATTCCAGGCTGCTCAGAAACTTGCAGATGCTGCAAAGATCATTGCAACCGAACCGGCCACACTGCAGTTGAGATTTCTCCAGACGCTGACGGAGATATCTTCTGAAAAGAATTCAACGATCATCTTCCCTGTTCCTATTGACCTGATAAAGCCTTTTCTTGAAAAGAGGAACTCCTAACAAGGGGTTAGGTGATGGCGGTGGGTTGTAGTTGTGCTACCATTTTATCAATGCAGAGGCCCATGTCAATCCACCGCCAAAGGCCTCAAGGATGATATAATCACCCTCTCTGACCCTGCCCGACCTGACGGCCTCATCAAGGGCTATGGGGATTGAGGCGGCAGAGGTGTTGCCATAGCGGTCAAGATTGATCATTACCTTCTCAAGCCCCAGCCCGAGTCTCTTTGCCGTGGCACTGATTATCCTGAGGTTTGCCTGGTGGGGGATGAGCAGAGAGATGTCCTCGGGTTTTAATTTATGTTCTTTCAGGGTGCTCAGCACGAGTTTTTCCAGTGTCCTTACAGCTACCTTGAATGTCTCGTTCCCCCTCATCTTCATATAGTGCAGCCCCTCTTTTACCGTCTTCTCAGTTGCAGGCATTCTCGATCCTCCGGCCGGTATATGGAGAAGGTCCCACATCGAACCATCGGCATTAAGCTTGACAGAGAGTATTCCCCTGTCACCGTCTGTTGCCTCAAGGACTACAGCGCCTGCCCCGTCACCAAGCAGCACGCAGGTGCTCCTGTCCGTCCAGTCGGTAATCCGTGATAGCACCTCGGAACCAACTACAAGTACTCTCTTGTATATTCCTGCCCGAATGTATGCATCAGCTGTTGAGAGGGCGTATATAAAACCGGAACAGGCGGCATTTACGTCAAAGGCTGCAGCCTTTTTTGCGCCTATCCTGTGCTGAAGTAGACAGGCGGTGGAGGGCAGTGGCATGTCACCACTTACTGTGGCAACAATTATGAGGTCCAGCTTTCTTGCCTTCAGACCCGCAGATTTGAGGGCCTCGTTTGATGCCATCAATGCAAGGTCTGACGCAGCCTCTTCGTTTGCAGCGATCCGCCTTTCCCTTATGCCGGTCCTCTCCCTGATCCATTGGTCAGAGGTATCCACCATTTTTTCAATGTCAAGGTTTGTTAGAACCTTTTTGGGAACGTATAGACCGGTTCCAGTGATCCTGGCCTTTAACAATTATATAACTCCTTAATAGACGGTTGTTTTATTTTTTCCAGCATTGAGGTAACATCCTGACTGTCCCTACGCCGAGGCCTTGGCTGCCGGCCTGGAAGGCTTGCTGTTTTTCTTGAGTTCGGAGGATATTATCTCATCCACCCTGAGCCGGGCGGATATATTGGCTGTCTTCAGTGCGTTTCTTATGGCCTTTGATGAAGACCGCCCGTGACTTATTATGCATGTTCCCCTGATTCCAAGCAGAGGAGCCCCTCCATATTCAGCATAATCAGTCTTCTTTTTAAAGTTCTTGAGGGCAGGTTTCATAAAGAGATAGGCAAGCCGTCCCGTGGCAATATCGGCAATCTCCTGCTTCAGCATCTTCATGATTGTCTCAGCCAGGCCTTCGCTGACCTTAAGTACCACATTTCCGATAAAACCATCGCATACAACAACATCTACATTGCCGCTGAAGATATCCTTGCCTTCTATATTGCCGACAAAATGCAGTCCGCTGTTCTTTATAAGCCTGAACGCCTCTTTGGTAAGTTCGTTCCCCTTTGTGTCTTCCTCCCCAATGCTCAGCAGTGCAACCCTTGGTTTCTGTATGCCAAGGACATTTCCGCAGTAAGCATTCCCCATCAGGGCAAACTGCAGGAGGTTTGATGCTTCGGAGTCAACATTTGCCCCTGCGTCGATGAGTACGAAAGGCCCCTTGAGGGTTGGCATGGTGGTAGCTATGGCAGGCCGGTTAACCCCTTCAGCCGTGCCCAGCAGCAGGAGGGCAAAGGCCATTACTGCCCCTGAGTGCCCTGCGCTTACAAAGGCATGGGCCTCCCCTTTTTTGACCATCTCTACCCCCCGCCTTATCGAGGAATCCTTCTTTCGTCTGACAGCCACGGATATTGGTTCATCCATGGCTATCAGCTGGGAGGCGTGTTTGACGGAAATCCTGTCCGGGGGATAACGTTTATGTCTCAGTTCTTCTGCAATCAGATCTTCCCGGCCAATAAGAATAACCTCGATATCCTCGGTATCATTGACAGTTTCAACCGCTCCCTCCACTGTCACACGGGGCGCAAAATCCCCTCCCATGGCATCAAGAACGATCTTCATATTTCTGTTTTTTCAATAACCGCTATGACTTTTCTGTCATTATATATGCCGCAGCTTGTACATACCCTGTGAGGCAGCTTGAGTTCCCCGCATTCAGGGCATTTCATAAGGGAGAGAATCGTTCCCTTCCAGTTTGCCCTTCTCCTGTCTCTGCGACACCTTGAGTGTCTGGATTTAGGATTTGCCATTTTTAATTACTCCTTTCTGTTTTCTATTTGGATAAGAGTTTCTTTAAACTCTTCAGTCTCGGATCAATGTACTCATACTTGCATTCGCATCTCTGGAGGTTCAAGTCAGCACCACATACAGGACAGAGTCCCTTGCATGTTTCATCACACAATGCCTTCATGGGTAGATTGAGAATCAGTTGTTCTCTTATCACCTGAGTGATATCAATCTCATCGTTGCTGTAAAAACCTATATTGATCTCATCTCTGGAGACCTCGTAAGTCTCTTCTTTTGCCACCTCTGCTGCGGGGTGGTATAACAGGTCAATATTGAGAGACAGCTCCTTCTGAAAGTTTATCAGGCATCTGCTGCACTGAAGTGCCACCCTGCCCTGAATGTCACCCTCAATCCTGACTTCTTCTCCCCGCCTGTTTATCCGAAAGTGAGCAGTAACAGGGCCTATGGATTCAAGCAGGGAGTTTTGGGAGAGACTTTCAGAGAAATCCAGGTCTATCCCGTGTTCTTCTATTTCGGAAACAATTATCTTCATAATTCTGTGGCCTCATTATCCCATGGTTTCAGATTAATGGTTCTTATGAGGATGTTATATATTACCATAGTATAGGGGGAATAAAGAAATTAATAGAGTGAAAGTATACTTTTTACTTGAAAATATTGTCAAGTAGTTGTAAATTAATACATGGGATTAGAAAAAAGATACTGTCTATGTTGCGGAGAGGAGGTTCCCTGCAATATTGTGGTAAGAAACGAGAGAAGGGAACTAACCTGTGCCTTTTGTGGCTTTACACTGGGTACGGATAATCTATGGGAAGGTAGAAGGAGATCATCAGGTACGTATGCACTTATTGCAGAGGACTCAAAATTCACAAGGACCCTGCTGAAAGAATTAATATTGAAGAAGGCGTTAGCCAGTGAGGTTGTTGCAGTCTCCAACGGCCTTGAACTCGTTTCGGAATATTCGAAACTTCTGTCCGCTGATATCCAGGTCAGATTTGCAATAATCGACCTTAATATGCCGGTGATGGATGGTCTTACTGCTGCAAGGACCCTCAGGACACTCGAGGAAAAAAAGAAGAAAAAGAAGGTGCCGATACTCTTTTTCTCAGGAATCAAGGCTGACGAAGGTCTTAAGAGGCAGATGGAACTTCTTGCCCCTGCCAATTATGTCAACAAGGGGGCAGACCCTGATACGAAGGTGCTTGTTCGCAGGGTGGAGGGACTCCTGAATTTTATATCTCAGCACTATCAGAGTGCCTGATAGAGGAAAATGCTGGAGTATTGGAGAGATGGGGAGTTGTAGAAATGCAGATTTCAACACTTTCAAAACACTCTCATACTCCAAGACTTCCATACTCCAAAACTCCACGTGGCTATGAAGAATCTAAGGGCGCATCTCTATATTGAAGGGCTTGTTCAGGGTGTTTTTTTCAGGGCGTTTGTAATGGAGCTTGCCCTGAGGTTAGGTCTCAAGGGATGGGTAAGGAACCTCCCTGACGGGAGAGTGGAGGCAGTTTTTGAGGGAAAAGGGGAGGACGTTGAGAAAGCGATAGTAGAATGTTATAAGGGGTCTCCTGCTGCTCACGTCACCAATATAGACGTTGCCTGGGAGCCTTACAAGGGTGAGTTCACGGTTTTTGAGATAAGATACTGAAAGACTATATGATTTATGCAGGTTAAAATGAGCGGATTGCTGACGGAGCTAAAAGAGAGGGTACTTAACGGGGGAGAGGTCTCGGAAGAAGAGGCGTCCTTTCTTGCAGATGGTACTGCTGTGCCTCTGCACACTTTATTTGAGGCTACCACCTCTATCAGGGAACGTTTCAGGGGTAACAGAGTTGATCTCTGCTCAATTGTTAATGCAAAGTCCGGTAATTGTACAGAGGATTGTGCTTATTGTGCTCAATCCACCAGACACAGGACAAATATAAATGTCTATCCCTGGATGGGGCAGGGCGAAATCTTAAGCAGGGCGAAAGAGGCAAGGCTTTCCGGTACAAAGAGGTTCTGTATCGTTACGAGTGGCAAGCGGGTTTCAGGAGAAGAAATAGAGGTTATAGCCTCTGCAGTTGGCGATATCCGGCAGATTGGTCTCCTGCCCTGTGCCACACTCGGTCTTCTCGATGAAGATGCCCTCAAAATACTGAAAGACGCAGGTCTTGAACGCTTTCATCACAACCTTGAGACCTCTGAAGAGTTCTTTCAGAAGGTCTGTACCACCCATACCTATAGTGACAAGATAAAGACGATTATGGCTGTGAAGAATGCCGGTCTTTCCCTCTGTTCAGGAGGGATTTTCGGTCTTGGTGAATCATGGGACGACAGAATCAGGATGGCTTTTACGTTGAAAGAGCTGAATGTGGATTCCGTTCCCATAAATTTCCTGATGCCCGTGAAAGGGACACCTATGGGCCATCTTCCCCCACTTCATCCTTTAGAGGCCCTGAGGATTATAAGTGTCTACAGGTTTATACTTCCCGAGAAAGAGATAAGGGTCTGTGGCGGACGGGTGCAGACACTGGGAGAATTGAACTCAATGGTCTTCCTTGCTGGTGCCGACGGCCTCCTGACAGGTAACTACCTTACACTGAAAGGCCGCTGTGCGGAAGATGATATAAGGCTGATCAAGATGCTGGGCCTGAGATACGATTAGTTCATGTACTGGAATATAAGGATGAGGGCATCTGAGGGTGAGATGCATATCTCCGGGGCTGAGGGCCTGTACCCGGGAGATGAGCTGCAGGACACTGTAGCGGCTTATGTGCAAAGGGCACTGCATCATGACAGGGGTGAGCCTGACAGGGTTGTGGTTACCGTTGAGAGGCTTGAAGAGGAGCCTCAGCTCATAGAGATGCAGCCGGTTTATACAGTGAGTACCGGAGATTACAGTGAGGCATGGAGATTTGTTGAAGAGGGACTGAACTGTCTTGATGTCTCCGGGAAGGCATTCAATACTGCCAGATCCATAATAGAGTCTCCGGATGTTATGAGGGGGGCGGCACTTGTAAGGGCAGTCAGTGGTGTCAGGGTAGAGCCTGACAGGGTAAGGGGAGTGAGGGCCACAAGGCTCGGCATTATGCCGGCATTATTGCCGACATTATATGAGTCTCTGAATAGATTCGATGCAGACAGGACTGTTGTGAGTGAGGCCGTTGTGCTTGCTTCAAAGGTGGCGTCCTTTCCTCATATAGTTGCAGAGCTGTGTGTGTCTGATGACCCCTTTTACACAACCGGTTATCTCTCTTCAGAAAATACCGGTTATGTGAGGGTGCCTCACATAAAAGAGAAGGATATGATGAATGGCGGCAGGGTCTTTTTTGTTATTGAAGAGTGCGCTGTAGGGGATGTTGTCAGGTATCTCGAGGAGACACCTGTTATGATCAATAAGTTATCAGATATTCATGATATAATTAACCCTGATGAGTTCATCTGCAGTATTAATCGTTAATCCGGCCTCAGGTTCTTTCTCTGAAAAGAGACTCCTGTCAGCAATAGATGTGCTGAAGAAGAGATTCGGTGACGTCTCCATCTTTTATACAGGCAAGAGGGGTGATGCCGAGCGGATTGCCGGAGATGCTGTAAAAAAATCCCCTGAGATGATACTGGCCATAGGGGGGGATGGCACTTTTAACGAGGTGGTCAACGGAACGGCCTTTACAGATGTGCCTGTTGCCTTTATACCTGCGGGTACCACAAACGTCCTTGCCCGGGAGCTGGATTTCCCGGCTGACATTTATAAGGCTACACTGAAGGCCCTAAACGGCAAGACGGAGTATGTTCATCTCGGCAGGATAAATGATAAATACTTTGTTCTTATGGCTGGAATCGGCTTTGACGGCGAGGCCGTTTACAGGGTGGACCAGAGGTTGAAGCGCGTGTCAGGTAAAGGGGCATACCTGATAAGCGGTCTTAAGTGTTTTATGAGATATCACCCTGACCTGCTCAGGATAGTCGTTGATGACAGGGAATACGAGGGATATGGGCTTATTGTCTGTAATGCCGGATATTATGCCGGAAGTTTCAGGGTCTGCCCTGATGCAGGCCTTGGAGCTCCGCACCTGTATGTCTCTATTATGCACGGAAGCAAGAGAAGAGACCTGCTCGGATATGTGATTGAAGTTATAAGTGGTGGGCGTATGAGTTCAGAGAGAACAACCTGCATAAAGGGGAAGAGAATAGTCGTATCAGGAGATGCACATATTCAGATAGACGGTGATTATTTTGGCACAACACCTGCTGAAATAACATTTCATGAGAGGGCACTCCGGCTGATAGTTCAGTAGTGTTTTTTCAGTTCCATGAGAACCTGCTTCCCGATATTCTTCAGTGTTTCAAATACTCCCCTGCCGCTTGTGGCCACACACTCGAACGCGGGAACCTTATCGGGATTCAGGAGACTATCCAGCTCTGCAACAGGAACAACATTAGGCAGATCCCGTTTATTGTACTGCATTGTGAAGGGCAGCCTTTCGAGTTCATATCCCTGGTCAGCGAGGTTGATCCTGAGGTCCTCAAGGCTTTCAATATTGGCGTCTGTCCGCTCGATCTGTGAATCTGCAACAAAGACAACGCCGTCCACTCCTTTTAGTATCAATTTCCTGCTTGCCGCATAAAAGACCTGTCCCGGGACAGTGTAGAGATGGAATCTCACCTTAAACCCCTTCATGTCACCAAGTGCAATTGGAAGGAAGTCAAAAAAGAGAGTTCTCTCGGTCTCTGTTGCAAGAGATATCAGTTTGCCCTTTTGCTGAGGGGAGGTTTTTTTGTAGATGAATTGCAGGTTTGTGGTTTTACCACACAATCCGGGTCCGTAATAGACTATCTTGCAGTTTATCTCTCTGGAGGAATAGTTTATAAAGGACACCTAATAACACCTACTTGAAAAGCTGGTCAATATCTTCATCCGTAATTTCGGCGAAGGGGGATAATTCCGCTCTTCCCCTCTTCTCTCCCAGGGCCTTTCTGTCCATCTCGTGAAAGATCCTGGTTAATGCTCCTGTAGATTTTTTGACCCTGAGTCTGACGATTCCCAGGGAAGACCGTCGATCAAAGAGAACTCCCAGGATTACCTTGTTTGCTACAATGGATATGTGAATATTGTCCCTGTCACCTTCGTGAAACAGGATAGAGAACTCCTTCTGGCCGAGGAGTTTTGCTATACCGCCTGTGGCAGCTATATTGCCGGCAGTGAGAGATGCAAGGGCGGTTGTGTCAATATTATGGGTATCACCTGCTGAGGCGATTAGTTGACCGTTTTTGTCAACGAGAAAGACGAGCTTGGCATTGGCCAGATGGTAGAGTCTCCTTAATTCCTCATCGACCCTCCGGAACTCTTCCTCATAAATTACAAAGTCTGACATCGCTCTCCCGGACAGATCTTTTTAAGGCCATTTCAGTAATGGCTTTCGTAAATCCTGTTGTTTTACATTAACAGAAAGGACAATTATTTTCAACCCGGCTAATTCCCTTCTTTTGTCGTTTCTGTTTCTTCAGCCCAGCAGGCCGCCTCTCTCAGGAGTTTATCCCATTCATGATCGGTATTTTCCTGAGCTTGTTTCAGGAGGTCTTTACTGTCAGGTGAAAAGAGGTGTTTGAACCTTCCCTGGGTCTTGAGGAAGTCGGTGACCGGTTTCTTTTCCTTTGGCTTGTAGTTTATAGTCAACCTGCCGTTTTCATATTCATAGAGCGGCCAGAAACAGGTGTCAGCAGCGATTCTGCAGAGTTCTATTGCATTGTTTGTAGGAGTCCTCCATCCGCGATTGCACGGTGCGAGTATGTTTATGAAGGCCGGACCATCAACCTCAAGCGCCTTTCTGACCTTTGTCATAAGGTCGCGCCAGTGTGCTGGTGTGGTCTGTGCAACATAGGGGATGTCATGTGCAGCCATTATCCTGGTGAGATTCTTTCTTTTCTGGGGTTTGCCGTGTATTACCCGGCCTGCCGGACATGTGGTTGTATTGGCACCAAAAGGGGTGGCGCTTGAGCGCTGTATTCCCGTGTTCATGTATGCGCCATTGTCATAGCAGATGTATACCATGTCATGTCCCCGTTCCATGGCACCGGAAAGGCTCTGAAACCCGATATCGTAAGTGCCCCCGTCTCCGCCAAATGCAATAAACTTTATCTTGCGGTCAATCCTGCCCGTTTTCTTCAGTGCCTTGTACATGGCCTCAACCCCCGAGATTGTGGCAGCCGCATTCTCAAAGGCACTGTGTATCCAGGGGATTTTCCAGGCGCTGTACGGATAGATGGTTGTAGAGACCTCAAGACAGCCGGTTGCGTTTGACGCCACCAGGGGGACATCAGCGGCAAGCAGTACCTGTCTGATCGCAATGGGTGCACCACAGCCGGCACAGAGCCTGTGCCCGCCTGTAAGCAGTTCCTCTTTTTTTGAAAGTTCCTTTAACCTCAATGGTGTTGACATCGTTAGCTCCTTTTTTAAATTGTCGATTTTCAGTTTTTTAATGCTCAATCGTCAATAGTCGATAGTCAATAGTTATTATTCTCTAACCCCGATATATTCTTTCAGGGTCCCTGTCTTCCCGGTATCCAGGATTTCGGTCATCTCCTTGATGACTGCTTCTGCATCTTCAGGCATGAAGTCTCTTCCGCCGAGGCCGTAAATCTTGTTGACCATAAGGGGGCTGGAGCCTGATGCCATCATTGCCGAGGCAATCTCCATGTACATCGGGCCAAAACCACCAAAGGAATCAGCCCTGTCAAATACACATATGACCTTTGCGTTGCCCAATGCCTCTGCAACCTCCTCATAAGGGAATGGCCTGAAAAGGCGGGGCTTCAGCAGTCCCACTCTTATCCCTTTGTCCCTGAAGGCATCTACCACGTCCTTGGCAGTGCCTGCTGCAGAGTTGAGCAGGACAACGGCAATCTCGGCATCATCGAGCCTGTAGGGCTCAAAGAGGCCGTAACTCCTGCCCGATATTTTTTCAAACTCCCTGGCCACCTCAAGTGTAACCTTCTTTGCCTTGTTTATGGCCTCATGCTGAGCCTTTTTGAACTCTATATAAAAGTCCGGAAGCACAAGGGGCCCGTAAGTTACAGGCTTGTCAACATTGAGGAGCGGGTATTTTGGTTTAAACTCCCCTATAAAATCCCTGATTACCTCATCCGGCAGGAACTCCATACTCTCGATTGAGTGACTTATTATGAAACCATCCATGCATACCATTGCAGGAAGCCTTATATCCTCGTGTTCTGCAATCCTTACAGCCTGAAATATGTTGTCGTATGCCTCCTGGGCATTTTCTGAGTAAAGCTGAATCCATCCGCAATCCCTTGCGCCCATTCCGTCGGAGTGGTCGCCGTGGATATTGATGGGGGCGGAGAGAGCCCGGTTTACAAGCGTCATTGCTATTGGTAGCCTCATGCCTGAGGCAATGTGGAGCATTTCCCACATCAGGGCAAGTCCCTGTGAAGACGTGGCCGTCATTACCCTTCCACCAGCTGCTGAAGCGCCTATGCAGGCACTCATGGCACTGTGTTCACTCTCCACAGTGACGAGTTCCGTATCCACCACACCGTCTGATACAAAGGATGCAAATCTCTGCATAATCTCTGTTGAGGGCGTGATAGGATAGGCGGCACAGACATCAGGGTTTATCTGTTTCATGGCCTCTGCCAGGGCCTGGTTTCCTGTAATTGCAAGTTTTTTACCCATATTAGTTGCCCTCCTCTACCATCACGATTGCCTTCTTTCCCTTTTTACCGGGACATTCATGAGCACATACCCCACAGCCCTTGCAGTGCCCGTAATCAAACTCACCCCTCTTGCTGTCCTTTACCGTGACGGAAGAGTCAGGGCAGTATATCCAGCAAAAGAGACATTGAATACAGTTTTCCTCTATCCATTGAGGTCTGGAGGCACGCCATGAACCAGTGTTGTACTGTTCTGCATTACCTGCCTCGGGAATAATCGCCCCTATCTCCAGTTCTTTCCATCCCTTTAGTTTCATCCTTCTTTAACCTCCTCATAGCCTCTTCTGGTTGCTTCCAGATTGCCTGTGATAATCTTTTCAGAGAATTTGCTGCCAAAGCTCCCCTTTACATCATCAAGAAGGGTCTGAATATCCGTTATCCCCGATGCCTTGATAAGGGCTCCAAGTACGCATGAATTCGGGAGGGGTCTCCCGATGGTCTCCATGGCGATTGTGCTTGCATCAATCGTAAAGAGCTTCTGACTATCCTTCAACTTCAGCCTTTTCCTTATTTCTTCCGGTGTCCTGTGTGTGTTGATCACGAATATGGCATCATCCGGAGTCCCTTCCGTGATATCAATGCTCTCAATGAGGGTTGCATCCATGACAACTACAATCTTCGGATGGCTAACCGGACAGTGTAGTCTTAGGGGTTTTGAACTTATGCGGTTATATGCCCTGAGAGGTGCACCTGCCCTTTCAGGACCATACTCAGGAAATGCCTGTACATTCTTACCGCCGCTCAGGCATGCATCAGCCAATACCTTGGCAGCAGTAACAGTGCCCTGTCCACCCCTGCCATGCCATCTGATCTCAATCGTTTCACTCATAAAGGATTCCTCCATTGTTTCTATACTTGGTTTGGATTGGAAAATCTCGTGATAAGAGTCAAGTGCCTTCTATTCTATTAAATTAACAAGTGTTATTTCAAGAAGATTAGCAATATAACCGTCTTTTTGGCCTTTTTTTCTCTGATACTGTTATGATAATTTTTTATAATGTTGAGAGAAATAAGAATAAAAAACTTTGCAATTGTGGACAAGCTCAGCCTCTCCTTTGAAGAAGGCCTGAATGTAATAACAGGTGAGACAGGGGCCGGCAAGTCCCTTGTTGTGGATGCCATTGAGCTGGTACTTGGGGGCAGGGCGAGCTCAGACTCCATCAGGGCCGGCGCAGATGAGGCCTGGATAGAGGCTTTTTTCGAGATAAAGGATAGCCTTCTGCTTGATTCAATCGGTATTGCCTGTGATGAGGGGGTAATCGTAAAACGGGTAGTTTCGAGGACCGGACGGAGCAGGGCCTATATTAACGATTCCCTTGTAACCATACAGACCCTTTCAGCCTTTGGCAAAGACCTTGTCGACCTGCACGGCCAGCATGAACACCAGAGTCTGCTCTCCCCTGCTGTCCAGAGGGGGCTTGTTGATTCCTTTGGTAGACTTGACGGTCTTGTAAAAGAGGTAGGTAAACTTCATAACGGTTACCGGACCCTGCTCAACACCGTTACGGATATAAAGGAGAGGGCAAGGGAGAGGGCACAGAGAATAGACCTTCTGAGGTATCAGATTGCCGAGATCGATGCCGCAGGACTTGGGGGGGGAGAAGAGGCGGGGCTGCGTGAAGAGAAGGCAATTCTTTCCAACCTTACTCGGCTGAGATATCTTGGGGAGTCGGCCTTTTCGGTTCTGAAAGATGAGGACGGCTCTGTCCTGGAGAAACTCGGCATGCTCCTTCGCGATATTGAAGAACTCAGTCAGATAGATGCCTCTGCGGCAGAGGTTCTGAAGGTTTTAAGGGATGCAGATTCCCTGCTGCAGGATGCCGCCTCTTCCCTGCGCGAGATCAAGGAGAGGTATGACTGTGAGCCACAGAGACTTGATGACGTGGAATCAAGGCTGGCACTGATTGAAGACCTTCAGAGGAAGTATGGTGAGACAGTGGAGAGCATCCTTGATTATAGAGAGAAGGCAGCAGCGGAACTTGAGGATTTGGAGGGACTTGAGGAGCGGGGTGCAGAGATTGAGAATGAGTTGGAAAAGATTCACTCAACATTGATGGAGAAGGCCGACTCCCTGAGCAGGGAGAGGAAAAAGACGGCCCGGAGGATTGAGGTCATGTTAAGGGAGGTGCTCTCCGAGCTTGCTTTCAGCCACCCTGATTTCATGATAGAGGTTGCAGAGATACCCATCACGTCAACAGGCATTGACAGGGTCGATTTTCTCTTCTCCGCCAATCCCGGTCAGTTGCCGCGCCCCCTCAACAAGGTTGCCTCAGGCGGGGAACTCTCAAGGCTGATGCTTGCCCTGAAGAGTGTGTTTGCAGATGTGGACAGGGTGCCGGTGCTGGTCTTTGATGAGGTGGACGCAGGGGTGGGGGGACAGACGGCCGAATCAGTTGGGGAGAGATTGAGAAGACTTTCAGAGAGACACCAGGTTATATGTATAACACACCTGCCGCAGATTGCATCAAGGGCGGTTTTTCATCTCCTCATAACCAAGGAGGAGGAAGGAGACGGGGTTGCAGTGACGGTCAGGGGGCTTGACCGTGATGAGCGGGTAAGAGAGATTGCGAGGATGCTCAGTGGCTCTGTGACCGGGCCGTCTCTAAGACATGCCGAGGAGTTACTGCGCAAAAAGCGGGATGAAGGGCGATGAAGGGCAGGATTGAGATAGACAGGGAACTATGTAAGGGTTGTGATTACTGCGTTATTACATGCCCGAGGGGGATAATAGAGACGGATTCCGTGTTCAACAAGGCCGGCTATTATCCTGTAAGGCTGACAGAACCTGACAGGTGTACCGGGTGCGTGCTCTGTGCCGAGGTCTGTCCTGAGTTGGCGATTATGGTCTGGCGGGAAAGCGTTGTGCAGGAGAAATCATAAAAATTATTCAGACAGGATTAACAGGATTTACGGGGTATTTTTCATTTTTATCTCAAATTACGCAAGGGTATCGGTGAGTGAGCGGATTTTCGCCTCCTTTGAATCAATTCAATAATTGAATATGCAACACAGTTTATCTAAAAAAGTGATACATAACTTAAAACGTTGAGGCCCCAGTCTGTTAATAATTCGGCGAGTTAATCAGTGAACGAATCGGTGCCCTTGTGTAATCGGTGCTTACTTCACTTCCTGTTTCTGATAAACTCGTAAATAGTGATTGCCGCAGTTGAGGCCACATTGAGGCTTTCAGCCTTTCCATATATGGGTATCCTGAGGCTGCATGATGCCTCCTGCCTTATATCCTTGCTTACCCCCTGCGTCTCATTTCCAAAGACCAGAGCGCCGCTGCCCTCAAGGTCAAACTCAAATATCGTCTTGTCTGCCTCTGGTGCTGTAATCAGGATGGGGATCTTGTGCCCCCTGCACCACTCCAGAAAATCCTCTCTTTCCGCCAGGACGATGTCCAGGCTGAAGACACTCCCCGCGGATGCCCTGATTACCTTGGGATTAAAGGGATTGGCAGAGCCCTTGAGGGAGATGAAGGCCCTTATTCCTGCCCCGTCACAGACCCTGATGATTGTTCCTGTGTTGCCGGGGTCCTGTATTGCGTCGGATACGACGAAGAGTTCATCCTCTTCCGGAGAAAGGTCATGGATATCCCTTGCCTTTACCTTGCAGATTGCAATTATTCCCTGGGGCGTTACGGTGTCGGATATTTGAGCCATCCGGTCTTTGTCTATAACGAATACCGGTATGGTGAGACCGGTAAGTTTTTCGAGTATGGTGTCGTACTCTGTTTCCTTCAGAACGTCCTCTGTGATGAGTGCCGACTTGATTGCGGCCCCGGCTTCAATGGCCATTGTGAGGGGTCTTGGCCCTTCAATCAGTACCTCGCCGGAGAGGCTTTTGAGGTCGGGTGCATATTTTTCAGGCCTGCTCCTCAGTTTGAGGACCTTCTTTATTGCCGGGTTATGCGGGGAGTGAAGGGTCTTCGGCTTCATTTTTAACCCTCCATTTTATGTATACGATTATTCCGGGCAGAGAGCCCACTGTGTAGGCAAAAAACCATGCAAGGGATATCGAGGTGGCTACCTGGGGAGAGATTCCTGTAAGCCCCAGGAGCATTACAAACGCCCCCTCCCTGATGCCGAGCCCTGATATGGATATGGGGAGGGTTGTGAGGGTGTTTATTATGGGTATGAAGAGAAAGTATTCTATGAGGGAAGCATCTGCGCCGATGCCGACAGACAATATATAGACAGAGACGATTCCAAAGACCTGTATGATGATTGAGAGGGCGAAGGCCTTTAACAGAATAACAGGGGAGTGCTTCAGCTTACTGAAATACTTATGAAAACGCCGTATGGTTGAAAACCTTTTCCCAATCTTGAGGACAAAAATGAAGAAACTGATTGCTATAAAGATCATTGCTATTACAGGTACCGCCCATTCCACACCAGTGCCCCGTATTTTGTTTATTCCAAAGGGAATGGCGGTAAGTCCGAGGGTGATCATTGCCAGAAATCCCATATACCTGTCGGCAAAGACCGTTGCGAGAGACAGGGAGCCCCTCTCTGTGTCCTTGTAAAGATAGTAGGTCCTGACTGCATCTCCACCGACCATGCCGGGCAGGAAGCGGTTGAAAAAGGCCCCCATGAGATAGAGCGAAAAGAGCCTGAAGGTACTCATGTTACCGAAATTCTCTCCAAGTGGTGTAAGCAGTACCTTCCACCTGATGGTTGATGTAAAGAGGGACATTAAATAGAGTATCAATGCGGCAACGAAGCTTAAGGGGTTCATCTCCCTGAGAGTGAGATATACTTCCCGAACCCCGGCCTTCCTCAATACAAAATAGAGGATGGCAGAGCTTATGGTCATCTTCACCAGGAGCGTGAATATTTTATTTCTCTTTTTTGCCAAGGGTCTCCTTGATTACATAGATTGGCTTTCTCTGACTCTCGTGATAAACCCTTACGAGCATCTCACTTATAAGTCCCATGCCTATGAGCTGAATTCCGACAATTATCAGGAGGATACTCAAAAGGAGAAGTGGTCTGCCCCCTATGGACTCGCCGAACAGGACCTTTCTGAATGTGAGATAAAGTGAGAGGGCAAAGCCGATAAAGCCGCAACCCAGTCCAAGGGGGCCAAAGAACTGTATGGGTTTTGTGGAGAAGCTCTGCAGGAACTTTACTGTTATAAGGTCGAGCATCACCTTGACTGTACGGGAGATGCCGTATTTTGATTTGCCCCTGAGCCTCGGATGATGAGTGGTCTCCACCTCTGCCACGCTCACTCCATACCAGCTTGCCACGGCAGGAATGAACCTGTGCATCTCTCCGTATAGTCTCAGGCTTTTAATAACCTCACGCCTGTAAGCTTTTAAAGAGCACCCGTAATCATGAAGCCTTACCCCGGTTACCCTGCTTATAAGCCAGTTTGCAGCCATTGAGGGAAGCCTTCTGCTGAAAAAGGGGTCTTTCCTCTCCTTTCTCCATCCGCTCACAAGGTCAAAGTCATTTATAAGAGAAAGGAGTTTTGGTATATCTGCGGGATCATTCTGCAGGTCCCCATCCATGGTTATGATAACGTCGCCCTGTGCAAGGTCAAAGCCTGCGGCAAAGGCAGCGGTCTGGCCAAAGTTTCGCCTGAGGATTAAGACCACAACGCGCTGGTCTGAGATGGATAGTTTGTTTAGGAGTAGCGGGGTTTTGTCAGTGCTGCCGTCATCCACATATATGAGTTCATAATCAACACAGAGGGATGGAACCACCTCCATAAGTCTTGCATGAAGCTCGTTAATGTTCTCTTCTTCGTTATAGAGCGGGATTACTATAGAGAGCCTTTTTAACCAGGCCGGTTTGTTTGTAATATTCTTCTCCTCTTTCAGTTCACTAACAGAGTGTTGCAAGTTGATTTCCTTTTTCCTCCCGGGATTGCACGGAAATTCCTGATAAATAATCCTTTCCCGAGATCCGTTATTCTATGTAAGTTGCAACTCGTCCCCGAACGGGTCTTCTATTTTACACATTTTACAGCAACTAAAACAAACTGTGCGGATCTGACCTCTGCGTAATCCGTGCTCTCTCCTGAGAAGGTAATAGTGCTCAAAGGTTATAAATTGTGAAGTTGGCTTCTCAAGCGAAGTGTCGTTTTTTGTCACTCGATGCCATTTATCCTGATGCGGGGGGCTTGAAGAACTTAATGGATACAATGTGTTAGCAGATCTTCTTATTCCATTGACTTTTAAGCCTTTTGTGTCGGAATTACATTATTTTTTCTTAATGTTACCGCGTTTTGAAAAAGCTCCAATGAGCTCTTTTATCGAGAATGCCTGGAAAGTGGGCATGATACTTGCTACATTTATGTATGTTGTATTAGAATTAGTTAAAGCGGGAGTTTTCTATATAAAATAAAACGAAACTGTACGACAGATGCAGGGTTGGTGAACTATTATGGCAGATATGCAAGCAATTACAAAAATTTTAATATTCATGGCAGCAGCAGTGGGTGTTATTAGTGTGATGATATATATACTCGGACTCTTCAGGCGACCTGATACAGAGGAGAAGGAGAATGTAAGCAATCTCAGAAGTAATTCCTTGAGGGATCAGAAGATCCGGACGCTTCAGTCCCAGGTACAACGTTTGAATGAGCTTAACAGCCGCTATCTGGTTTTTATGCTAAACGTCCCCACGGTGGTCATGCACCTGAACACCACACTCGATTTTGACAAAATCACCGCCACGATTATTCGACTGGTAAGGGATATCCTTGCCACAGATACGGTTGAGCTCTATATCTTTGACAAGGAGGATGAACTCTTGAAGAGGGTATCTCCGGATGGCAAGATAGAGGACCATGTTACGTATGCCCTTGGAGAGGGACTGATTGGCAGGGCCGGACAACATCGAATGCTCAGGATTAGAGGCCGGGGGGATGAAGGGGTTAACGGGAAAAAGGCTACTGAACAGGTAGAGACACAGCTCTATATGGCTGCGCCCATTCATTTCAGCAATCGCCTGCTTGGTGTCATAGGTGCCGGAGAGGTCAGAAACCCCAGCGGTAACGAAGGGAGCCTGCTGAAGATGATTGCAGACATTGCAAGTGTGGCGTTGTTTAATCAGAAGTTTCTGAGCGGGGCAAAGAAAGAGGCGGAAGTCGATCCTCTGACCGGGCTTTATAACCGCCGCTACTTCTTCCACATGGTCCAGAAGTTTGTGGAGAA
The DNA here is from genome assembly GCA_035873375.1 of Nitrospirota bacterium. NCBI lineage: Bacteria > Pseudomonadati > Nitrospirota > Nitrospirota bacterium. The sequence continues at coordinate 40,190 of JAYWMQ010000011.1, forward strand.
ATCCATTCTGGAGGATATTCCAATCTCGATCTTCCTTTTTGATATTGATAACTTCAAGCACTACAATGACACCAATGGCCATGCCGAGGGGGATCAGCTTTTGAAGGAGCTTAGTGATCTGGTGAGTAAATTTACACGTAAGACATCAGTTGTTGCACGCTATGGTGGTGAGGAATTTATTGTCATGCTGCCCGAGATTTCAAAAGAGGAGGCCTTTGTTTATGCCGAAAGGGTTCGGGAATTAATCTCCACTCATCCTTTTGCCAACAGGGAGAAACAACCACTGGGTATTGTTTCGATCAGCGGTGGTGTAGCAAGCTTTCCTGCTGACGGCAGATCAATTCATGAGGTGATTCAGTTGGCGGATGCGGCCCTCTATCAGGCGAAAAGGGAAGGGAGAAACCGTGTTTTTATGCACAAACCCTTTCTGTTTTCAGATGATATCTCAGAAGATTGATAGTGCGCCCAGATTGGTGCCTGTCAAATTGAACTCCGTTCATTACCGTATTTTTGACATGCATTAATGGGTATGGCCGAAACGCTGAAGGCGGTACCTGATAATCTCTTCAACCATTGCATCCACAGTAGCGGTTTCAGGCATAATATCCACTTTCAGTCCCGCCTTCTCAATAGCCCTTGCAGTAACAGGACCTATTGCGGCAATTGTGACATCTTTCAGCAGATCACCTGCCTCATCACCCATCATCTCGCGGAAATTGGTAAATGTGGCTTCAGAAGTGAATGTTACTATGGTAATCTTTCCTTCCCTGAGGAACCGTTTCAACCGCTTGCCTTGACTGCCGGGTTTAATTGCCCTGTAAGTGAAAGGAACGTCTATCTCTCCACCGGACTTTCTTACTTTCTCGGGAAAGACCTCCCTTGCCGCTGCAGCACGCGGCAGCAGTATTTTCAGGCCCCTGAAAGCATCAGGTCCGCCAAATGCCTTGATAAGTCCCTCTGCCCTGAAGCTGTCAGGAATAAGGTCAACCCTGAGTCCGTATCTTCCGACCGCATCTGCTGTTTTTGAGCCAATAGCGCATATTTTGATCCCAAAAAGGTCTCTCACATCCATGTTGAGCTCAAAAAACCTCTGGAAAAAGAATCTCACCCCGATTGCACTGGTAAAGACAAGCCATTTATAGGTGCTGACCTTACTGATTGCAGCATCAAGCTCTTTCCATGACTCCGGTGGTACCACCTTGATAGTGGGGAATACCGTCACCTCGGCCCCAAGCCTTTCAAGTGGTTCAAACCCCTCTGAATGCTCCCGTGTAACCAGTACCCTCTGACCAAAAAGCGGTTTCTTTTCAAACCAGTTGAGTTTATCCCTCAGTTTCACAACATCTCCCACGACTATCACAGCCGGGGGCCTTATCTCGCTGCTCTTTATCGCCTCGGGGATATCTCTGATAGTTGAGACAATGGTTCTCTGCTCCGACCTTGTCCCCCAGCGTATTACTGCCACAGGCGTATTCGGGTCCTTTCCATTCTCAATAAGTTTCTCCGAGACGTCCTCAATGTTCTTTATCGCCATCAGAAAGACGATAGTTCCATTGCCCCGTGCAAGGGCTGCCCAATCAATACTGCTCTCCTTTTTTGTTGATGCCTCATTGCCGGGGACTACAACAAACGAGGAGGCGTAATCCCTGTGTGTCAGGGGAATTCCGGCATAGGCCGGTGCGGCAATAGCTGAACTGATACCAGGGACAACCTCAAACTCTATCCCTGCCTCTGTAAGGACTTCAGCCTCTTCGCCTCCCCGGCCAAAGACAAAGGGGTCGCCACCCTTCAGCCTGCATACATCCTTCCCTCCCAGCGCCTTGCGGACCAGAACGGAATTTATCTCATCCTGTGTCATATCATGGCGTCCGCCACGCTTTCCTGCATAGATAAGCTCAGCCCCACCCTTTATATAATCCAGTATCTGGACATTGAGATGGAAGTCGTAAACCACAACATCGGCCCTCTGCAGACACTTCAGCCCTTTTATTGTCAATAACCCGATATCTCCCGGCCCTGCCCCAACGAGAGATACCTTACCTTTTGTCACTTTCATTATTCACCTCAGTCAGATATAAACTCACTCTTTTTTCGATTAACGTGCCGGGTCTCTCCCGTAAACACTATCAAGTATCTCCTTTGCGCCCCTTGAGAGCAGGTCTTCGGCAAGCCTGATGCCGATGGACTCTGCAATATCCTGCTTACCTTTCATTTGTTCCCTTATAATCCTCTCACCGGATACGCTTCCAACAAGACCTTCCATCACAATTTTTCCGTCAATCAGCCTTGCATAGGCACCAACCGGTACCTGACAACCCCCTTCGAGCTTTTTCAGAAAGGCCCTTTCAGCCCTCACGCAGACAGAGGTCTCCTCGTGATTTAATGGCATGATCAGGGTGTTTATAAAATCGTCCCCGGCCCTGCACTCAATTCCAACAGCACCCTGTCCTATTGCCGGAAGGCTTATTCCGGTCGGAAGTACCTCTGTTATCCTTTCGTGCCAGCCGAGCCTTTTAACGCCGGCGGCAGCAAGGATTATGGCATCAAACTGTCCCTCGTCAAGCTTTTTCAGCCTTGTATCAAGATTGCCCCGTAACTGCCCTATTTTTAAATCAGGCCTGATGTTAAGCAACTGGCATGACCGTCTGAGGCTGCTCGTTCCGATTACAGCTCCTTCGGGCAGGTCTTTAAATTTCTGAATTTTGAATCCCGAGTCCTGAACTTGTGATATAAACGCATCCCTCGGATCTTCTCTTTTGCATATAACGGCAAGATGCAGGCCGGCGGGAAACTCTGTCGGCACGTCCTTCATGCTATGAACTGCAATGTCTGCCTCATGCCTCAGGAGTGCCTCTTCAATCTCCTTTACAAAGAGTCCCTTGCCGCCCACCTTTGCAAGGGGAACGTCCAGGATCTTGTCACCCGTGGTCTTTATCCTGTTGAGTTCAACCTTCAGGTCAGGATAAAGTCTCTGCAGCTCCGACTTTACCCACTCAGCCTGCCAGAGTGCCAGCCTGCTGCCCCTGGTACCTATTATCACCTTTTTATTGCGAGCCATTATTTTCCCCTATGCCGTAAAGTCTCTTTATCATTGCAATCAGTACATCCCTGTCCTCTGAATCCTCCTTGAGAGCCACGGTGGGGGGATGAATGAGTTTGTTGACCACTGCAGAGACAGTGTATTCGATTGCCTTCCTCTGTTTTTCGTCCACACCTTCAAGCCTGTTCATAAGTTTTTCAAGTTCTGCCTGCTTTATTTCCTCCGCCCTGTTACGAAGGGCTACTATCGTGGGGACGGAATCAAGGGATACCTGCCATTTCAGAAACTTCTCAAGTTCCTCCTCAATAATCCCTTCAGCCCTCTCAGCCTCTTTTTCCCTTCCCATAATGTTTGAGTCGACAATGCCCTGAAGGTCATCCACATCATAGAGGTAGACGTTGTCAATATCATTTATCTCCGGATCAATATTGCGGGGAACGGATATATCAATTATAAAGACAGCCCTGTTCTTCCTTCCTTTCATTATCATCTGCATATCCGACTTATGGAGTATATATGAGGGGGCGCCGGTTGAACAGATAATAATATCCGTGTTGACAAGTTCCTTTATAAAGTCTTCGAACCTTACGGCCCTGCCGCAAAATTCCCTTGCAAGCTCAACTCCCCGTTCATAGGTCCTGTTTACAACAGATACATCCTTTACACCGCTTTTGATAAGGTGCCTGACTGCCAGTTCCGCCATCTCCCCGGCCCCGAGGAGCATGAATCTCTTTTCACTCAGGTCGGTAAATATCTTTTTTGTCAGCTCTACTGCGGCATAACTTATGGATACGGCATTCTCTGCAATTCTTGTTTCCGTCCTTACCCTCTTTGCAACGGTTATGGCCTTCTTCAGAAGCCTGTTCAGGAGGATACCTGTAGCCCCTTTTGTGAGTGCGAATTCAAAGGCGTCCTTCAATTGTCCCAATATCTGCGGCTCGCCGACAACCATTGAGTCAAGGCTTGAGGCGACCCTGAAGACGTGCCTTATTGCATCCCTGTCGGTATAGAAGTAAAGAGAGTTTTCAAGGGCTCCGGGATCAATGGAATGAAATTCCGAGAGAAAGGCCTTTACGGAATCAACGGCTATTTCAGGGTTGCTGACATGGGCATACATCTCCACTCGGTTACAGGTGGAAAGTATCATTGCCCCTCTCACCTCCGGTATCTGAAGGAAACTGTTCAGTCCCTCCTCCAGACCGGGACCGTCAAAGGCCAGTTTCTCCCGTACCTCTACCGGGGCAGTCTTATGATTAAGTCCGGTTACCAATACCCTCATCTTACAAAGCTGTGAACCCCCTTCAGTAACAGA
>JAYWMQ010000012.1 GCA_035873375.1 Nitrospirota bacterium
GAAGGTATTAACAGCCTGATCCAGGCAGCCAAGGCAAAGGCGCGAGGCTACCGCACAACACGTAATCTTATTACCATAATTTACCTCATTGGGGGAAAACTTGATTTCCGTTTACCCACATGAATCAGCGAGGAACCAAAATTACTCCTATTGCGGCAATAAAAAGTCCGCCCCCCATAACAATGCAACAGGCCCATAAAAATCGACGTTTTTGAGACAATGCTGACATTTTGTGATCTTTGATCTCTTCTGGGATATTGACAACTACATTGCTTTCATATGGCAAGACACCTAAAAAAGCTAAGACTAGTCCTACAAAAAACAAGGATATTGATACGAGTCTGTATGGTGCATCAATATTTGAAGGAGATAGAAACACAATATTGCCACCCAGAAGCGCTACATTCAGGGTTATAAATTGTTGTAGTACTTTGTTAACAGTCTCAATGTTATTTTTAATTGTCTCATAGCCCCACTCACGATAAAAAAGCTCTTCGTAAGTGGGTTTCTTCCCCTTTACTATTTCTTGTGTATCAGTCATTTTCTTCGGGTTTTGGCGTAACTGTATTGGTGTGGCCACAATGGCCGCAGTTAACAACATATGTAGCTGGGCGTGGAGTATTGTCATTTAGCAGAAACATTCGTGCTCCATTAGTTTCAAATTCAGAAATTTCATTACAATTTTGACACTCATATTTAACTAAAGCCATCTCACACCTTTAACTGTTTGAAATATTTAATTAATTTGGCGATTTAGCGCATGGAGCTTTACCAAGTTTAATTTGATTCGATACGAATGAATATGCGTCTTCTACACTGTCAAACTTATACTCTTTCCAGCCTACATCCTGTGCATAAACAGTTTTAGTTGCTAACACCAAACCTTTGGGGAATGACCAATCGTATGACTTTATACTCCATTTTCCTCCCGGTGATTTCGTGAGATGTACTTCTTCTCCTGAGTGAAGTATTTGGCTATCGTGTTTACCTCTTTGGTCATTCATACTACCTAGAACTCCTTATACTGACAAAACACATTAGATCCACAATATTTGGTGTGCATAACAATTAATATACGAATTACTTATTTCTTCCCCAAATTTCTTATACTATATCACATTTTAGAAACATATGCACTCTCTGATTGTTATTTTATGAAGAAAAACTATTTTTTTTCGCATTTATGCTGTAATATCAGGAAATACGTAATACGTATAATATTGGATAATTGAAAAGGAGCGTGTCCGGAATAAAGGGATGGACACGGATGTGAATTACTTGATCGTAATCCTGTAGCCTTTCAGTGCATCAACTGCTCTGATCTTTTCACGCAACCTGGACGGGGCAAATCGTCCATAAACATATGACGCCCCGCTCAGTACAAGGATTTTCTTGTCGTCATCCATCTCCCAGTGCCCTCCGCCGACCACCTCCCACTCAAAGTCTTCTATCTCGAACTTTTCCATTTTGCTGTTTGTATATCTTCCGTATATCCCGTTTGTCAGGCAAAATCTTTCAAGGATATTGGCATGAAAAGGTGAGAGGCTTATTGGTGCCAGGATTAGGTATTCAGTCTTATTATTACGTAACTGAATAAACTTTCCCTTTCTTTTCCGGGGCTTCACTTTCTTTGTAATACTTCCGTAGTAGATATCTGAAAAATCGATGAACTTAAGATTCATAACAGAGCGCAACCTTCCGGTTATTTCGAATTCCTCCAAACACGGATTTTTTTGCGGATTCCAAGCTTTTTCAAAACACTATACCACCCTGAAAGGTACAGGTATGAATGTCAGGATAAAGATAATCAGGGCAATCCAGCCTATATACTTCCTGCTCGGCTCAAGCGGGTCTTCCCAGTAAATAACAGGTGGATGATTCAGACCGAGTATGAAGAGCAGGAGTGCCCATATCGCCCATCCTTCCCAGAGCAGGTTTTTGAGCCCGGCGATTAAAGGGGAGTAAGGGAGGCCGGAACTCAGGTATATTCCTGATAAACCTGCTACGGCAAGCAGGGTCGTAAGTGTGAAGGATAATCTCCTGTGTCTTTTGTCCCCCAAAAGGGCGTATGCAATATGCCCACCATCGAGTTGACCGATGGGGAGGAGATTCATTGAGGTTACGAAAAAACCGATCCAGCCGGCAAATGCCACGGGGTTCAGGAGAATATCTTTTCCTTCAGGGGGTACTCCAAGGATCAACCTTGACAGGAGTGTGAAGAGGATGGAGTCTCCGAGGACAATTCCTATCTGCCCGGAATAGATAGATACAAACTGTGAGTTATACAATCCATAGATGGTGACAATGAAGGCAACGATAAATCCTGCAATCGGGCCTGATGCGCCTATGTCTATAAGGGCCTTTCTGGTGATTATGGGTGATTTCATCTTTATAAAGGCCCCAAAAGTGCCGATTATGGATGGGGCAGGGATAAAGTAGGGCAATGTTGCAACGGTATGATGTTTTCTGGATGCAAAGTAGTGGGAGAGCTCGTGTGTAAGGAGGATGGCCATAAGCGAGACAGAGAAGGGAAAACCTTCTATTATCCTGTAAGGTTCTGCAATGATGTTTATTCCCTGCTGCAAGGCACCTGCTGCAAGGGTGGAGAGAAAGGTAAGAATAAAGAGAAACAGGTGTAAGCTGAGCTGTCGGATAGTCATACCAATTCACCTTTCAGGTCGTAATCATAGGCCTCTGTAATCTTTACATTTATAAAATCACCCACTCTGACCGTGCTGTCAACTGACTTTACGATTACCATACCGTCAATCTCGGGCGCCTGCCCCTGATAGCGGCAGAGTGCTATGCCGTCAGCGACCTCATCAACAAGCACCCTGAGAACCCTGTTCAGCATTGACCGGTTTTTCTCAAGAGAGATTCCGGCCTGCAACATCATGAGTTCATGGTACCGGCGTTCTTTTTCCTTTTCAGGTATAGTGTCCCCCAAATTATAGGACGGTGTCCCGTCCTCCCTTGAATAGGTGAAGGCTCCCAGCCTTTCAAATTCCATCTCCCTTATAAAGTTCAGGAGTGCCGTGAACTCTTCATCACTCTCTGAGGGGAACCCCAGAATGAAGGATGTCCTGAGGGTGACATCCGGGATCTTTTTTCTGATATTGTTGATAAGTGCAGTATATGCGCTCCTGGAGCCATTTCTCTTCATTAACCCCAGGACCCTGTCTTCAGTATGTTGTAAAGGGATATCGAGGTATTTGCAGACCTTCTCGTTTCCTGATATGGTCTCTATCAATCTTTCATCTATGGCCGTGGGATACATGTAGAGGAGCCGCAGCCAGAAGTCACCCGGCAGGGAAGTAATCTCTTCAATGAGCTCACACAGACCATATCCCCTGAACTCCCGGCCATAGGAGGTTATGTCCTGTGCAACAAGTATAAGTTCCCTTGTGCCGGAATTAATTAATTCCTCAGCCCTTTGCACTATGCTGTCCGGAGAGAGGCTGATGAAGCGTCCCCTTATTCCGGGGATGGCGCAGAAGCTACAACCCCTGTTACAGCCATCAGCAATCTTCAGATAGGCATAGGAGCCGGGGTTGCGGGGTTCGGGTTGCGAATCTCGGGTTGCGGGTTGCGAGTTGCGAGTTGCGGATGTTTCTGTTTCGAGGAAACCGAGAATTTTTTCGTGGCTATTGACTCCGAAGAAAGCATCCACCTCCGGCAGCTCCCTCTTCAACTCTTCCATGTACCTCTGGGCAAGGCAGCCGAAGACTACAACCTTTTGTCCGTTACTCTTTCCCGAGACAATATCGAGTATCTCCTCTATCGACTCCTTTTTTGCATCCTGGATAAATCCGCAGGTGTTGATGATAACAGTGTCGGCATCTCCTGCATCACTGACATGGTTAATCCCCTTACTGGTCAGCAAAGAGTGGAGGGTTTCAGAATCGACCCTGTTTTTGGGACAGCCAAGGGTCAGGATATGAAAGTTTCCAGTGAGGCCCATTATTCGTAAATCCAGATTACGGAAGGATACCGGTTCATTTGATCTCTAACATCCGGTCAAGCGCCTTTTTTGCCCTTACCCGTATGTCCTCTGGTACCTTTATAATATGAGTCAGTTCTTTCAAGGCCCGGAGGATGCTTGACAGGCGGGTCTTTTTCATATTCGGACAGATCATGTCCTTCCTGAGGGGGTAAAAAGTCTTGTCTGGGTTTTCCTTTCTGAGCCTGTACATCAGGCCTATCTCTGTGCCGACTATAAACTCCCTTGCATCCGAGGATTTTGCGAACCTGAGCATTCCTGATGTGCTCGTTACATGGTCGGCAAGTTCGAGTACTTCGAGGCGGCACTCCGGATGGGCCATTAACAGGGCATTTGGGTATTGTTTTCTTGCCTTTTTAACATCATCCACACCCACCCTGTCGTGGACATGGCAGAACCCGTCCCAGGCGATTATCTTTTTGTTTGTGTTTTTTGCAGCCCATGCAGAGAGGTTTCTGTCAGGTATGCATATTACCTCTTTGTCAGGAAGGGATTCTATTACCTTTACGACATTGGCTGATGTGCAGCAGATATCACTCTCCGCCTTTACCTCTGCTGTGGTGTTTACGTAAGTTACAATCGGCACCCCCGGATACTGCGCCTTTATATCTCTCAGCGTGAAGTCATGTGGAAAAACAAATGTCGGCTGTTCATCATAGCCTGGAAAAGTCTTCCAGATCTTTCTTTCACCACTGACCCTGACCATGTCCGCCATCGGGCAATTTGCCTCCAGTTCCGGCAGGAGCACGGTCTTGTCCGGTGAGAGGATGGAGGCGCTTTCAGCCATGAAGTTTACCCCGCAGAAGACTATTACATCGCAGTCAACACCTGCTGCCTTGCGGGAGAGCTCAAGAGAGTCGCCGGTAAAGTCTGCAATCTCCTGTACCTCGTCTCTCTGGTAGTTGTGAGAAAGGATGATGGCCCGTCGCTCTTCTTTAAGCCTTAAAATCTCTTCTGTAATCTTCTTCTGTTCGTCTTCCATAATGTAGGGGAATTATAAACCATTGAAACCTAAAATGACGAGAGTCCTTTCAGATATACCGGTGTATTTGTATAAAGTGTATGGCCATTTTTTAAGACAACCTTATAAATGCGCTCATTCCGTTTCCTGTTGTTCTGTTGACTCCTCTTTAACGGTCTTCCGTTACCACTGTTAAATTGAAAGAGGATGTCCTGTACGTATAGCAGGGTTTCGGTGTAGGGGGGGATGGAACCGTAACGTTTTACTACCGAGGGGCCTGCATTGTATGCGGCGAGAGCGAGCTTGACATCGCCAAACCTGTCGACAAGACGTTTAAGATACTTTACCCCGCCTTCTATATTTTGCTCAGGGTCATAAGGGTTTCTGACACCCATGTCCATGGCAGTATCAGGCATAAGCTGCATCAGACCTATTGCGCCGCGACTTGATACAGCACGTGGATTCCATCCGGATTCAATCTCTATCACCGCCTTCACGAGTTCGGGATCAAGTGCGTATCTCTTTGCAGTTTTTTCTGCAAGCACCTTGTAGCTTTCAAGGGAATTATCACTGCTGTAAGTAGTGGTATTATTAGCTGAAGGAGTGACGGGCTCTTTTTTCTCTTTAATTATTAACTCTGCATCTTTTTGTACGGGCGTATTTGTGAAATGGTCATTCCCCTTAGCATCAACATATTTATAAATTTCTGAAAATGCTGATTGAGGAAAGAATAAGATAATTACGGTTAGATAAATCGAGAATCGAAGCATACAAAAATATAACATTTACAGGGAGTTAAGTCAACCATTCCGTCACTTTTTGTCGCTTTTCCTGGGGGGCCGGGGAGGCTAAGGTTATATTTCACCGCAGAGGACGCGGTCTCTGCGGTGAACAGGTACGGTTATTTTTTCCTTATAAAAAAGGATATTACGTTACCTTCTTCCCTGGTATCCACGAGTTCGTGACCAAGTCTGTTGAGCAGTGCCGGGATATCCGACTTTGATCCCGGATCAGTGGCTACAACTTCGAGAACCTGTCCGGCCTGGATGCCGTCGAGTGCCTTTTTTGTCTTGAGTACAGGCATGGGACAGTTCAATCCCTTTGTGTCAAGTACCTGATCAGCTTTTATCTCAGGCATGGGAAACCTCCTTTACCGAATTGATAGCTGAGGCAAAGGCTCAGCTCGTCAAGTATGTTCTAAACTATTTAACTATATTTGCCCATGAAATGTCAAATTAAAAGGTTCTTCGATGTTTCTGTAGAGAAATAATTACCCCGAAAGCATTCGGGAAGGCACAAGGGTAAAGGAAGGGGGCAGTTTATTACTTCATTTTCCTTATCAGTTCCTCTACAGGAATGGCAGCCATACTGTGAAGCTGAACTGTACCCCTTGAACCTATCTCCGCAGACATCTTCATTATGGTTTCATTATCCGGTGCTTCTACGATATTTACAAAGTCGTAAGCTCCAAGCACGGCAAACTGTTCCTTAACCTTTACTCCCATGGCTTCCAGTTCCTTATTTACTTCCAGGACTCTTTCGGGCTTTTCCTTGAGGGTTTTCCTGCCCTCGTCTGTCAGGGTACTCAGAATCACATAGTAACCCATGTACTCCTCCTTGATTTATGCCTGAATTTATGCCCCCTTCCTTAAATACTATTCTACAGGATTTGTTCAGCTATAGGAAGTTATATTAACCCGGCAACTATTCAGAGAGACATATTCGTCAAAATCAACCACTTAAGAACTTGTTGTGTAAACTCTTGTTTTGTCACCCTGAACTTGTTTCAGGGTCTCATAAGTCTTTGATTCTTAGAGATTCTGAAATAAATTCAGAATGACATATATCGTTTTTTTTCTGTTTGTGCAACAAACTTTTAACCAGCTAAAAACTCTGTATTTATTTTCCGGTTTAATAAAAAGGTTTTTCGGGTTTTTGGGGATAATGCAACCACAGAGACACAGGGGCACAGAGTTTATAAAACGAGTTTTTAAATGCCTGATAAAATATTGACTTCTCGGTGTCTCTGTGTCTCTGTGGTTGTATAAAGTTTTTGTTCTGAAAATGAATACACTGAAAATGGATACAATGCTTTCTGGTATAATTAAATCCCATGTTTGACCTGGTCCGTTTGGCAATGGCATTTGCGCTCATCCTCTTTCTGCTCAGGCGGAAGTGGAACGTTGGATATGTGTTGCTGACAGGTTCAGGTGCACTTGCCGTGCTCTATCTCATGAATCCGTCAAGCCTGTTTCTGGTTGTTAAAAATGCACTCACTGCAGGCATTACAATAAGGCTCCTTATTGCCCTCACCTTTATCAGGATTTTTGAGTTTATCCTCAGGGATAAGGCCATCCTTGCAAAGATGATGGAGTCGATGAAGGGACTTTTCCGCAACAAGAAGGCAGTGGTCATATCCATGCCGCTTCTGATCGGGATGCTCCCGTCTGTCGGCGGGGCATATTTTTCTGCGCCCATGGTGGATGAGGCAACTAAGGACCTCTCCATTACCCCGGAAGAAAAGGCCTTTGCCAACTACTGGTTCAGACACCCATGGGAGTTTATACTGCCGCTTTATCCGGGAATCATACTTGCCTCTGTCCTGACCTCCATTGAGGTGAGGACCTTTATAATGCTCAACCTCTCCTATGCAATAACGATGTTCCTGATCGGCCTATGGGGACTCAGGGGGATAACAGGTAGTTATGAAGTGCTGAAAAATGTTTCCCGTAAAGGGCTCTGGAGCTTTCTGCCGATTGTAATCCTCCTCGGGCTCGTGATAATATGGCACATGGAGCTCCATGTAGCCCTTGTAATCCTGGTCTTGATCTTAATGATTTATTTCAGGTATTCACCAAAAAAAGCGGTTGAGGCATTCAGGTATGGTTTTTCGAGGGATGTTGTGGTGCTTATTATCGGGGTGATGTTCTTTAAGGAAGCGCTTGAGGTATCCGGTGCCGTGGGCAATATCAGCAGTTTTTTTCATGACAATAATATTCCCATGATGCCCATACTCTTCCTCCTGCCGTTTCTGACAGGTGTGCTGACAGGGGTTACAGTCGGATTTGTAGGCAGCACGTTTCCCTTGATAATGAGCCTGACTGGCAGTGATCCCCATGCCTTCACCCTTGCCTTTGCCTCCGGGTTTGCCGGGGTACTGCTTTCGCCTGTGCATGTATGTCTTATTCTTACAAAGGAGTATTTTAAGGCTGATATGTGGGGTATCTATAAAAAGACCCTGCCTGCAGCCGGTGCGGTGATGATAGTGGCTGTACTGGAGTTTTTAGTTATATAATAAACCGTCAAATAAATACAGAGTTTTTTAGCTGGTTAAAAATTTGTTGCACAAACAGAAAAAAAACGATATATGTCATTCTGAATTTATTTCAGAATCTCTAAAAATCAATGACTTATGAGACCCTGAAACAAGTTCAGGGTGACAAAACAAGAGTTTACACAACAAGTTCTTAAGTGGTTGATTTTGACGAATATGTCTCTCTGAATAATTGCCGGGTTAATATCGAATATGCATAGAACGAGATTATTTATAACTGTATTAACATGTATTGCTGCCGCTCTCCTGTGGCTGACTGTGGTATTTGCTGCTGAGACAACCGGAGGGGAAGTGCCATCCTATGGAGACGCCCTTGTTGTGGGCTCTATCGGGGAGCCGAGCATACTTATTCCCATGCTTGCCGGTGACAGTGCCTCTCATGAGATTGCCGGCCTTATATTCAACGGCCTGGTAAAATATGACACGGACCTTACAATAATAGGTGACCTTGCAGAGTCCTGGAAGATATCCGATGACGGCCTGACCATCACGTTTTACCTCAGGAAGGGTGTGAAGTGGGCTGACGGAGTGGAGTTTACTGCCGATGATGTGATGTTCGGCTACAGGACCATCATTGACGAAAAGACGCCGACGGCCTACAAGGAGGATTTCCTTCAGGTCAGGAAGGCCGAGGTCCTGGACAGGTATACCTTCAGGGTCACTTACGGAGAGCGCTTTGCACCTGCGCTCAGTACGTGGGGAAACCTCCCTGTACTGCCACGGCATCTCCTTGAAGGAAAAGATATAACAAAGACAGCTTTTGGAAGAAACCCTGTTGGCCTGGGGCCCTTTAAACTGCAGCGATGGGATTCGGGACAGAAACTCGTGCTTGCAGCGAACAAGGATTATTTTGAGGGAAGACCCTACCTCGATTACTACATATACAGGATAATCCCTGACCAGGCAACGATGTTTATGGAGCTCAGGGCCGGAGGGGTCGACCTGATGAGCCTTACACCCATACAGTACAGAAAACAGACTGATACCCCGTTTTACAGGAAAAACTTTCAGAAATTCCGTTATCCTGTCTTTGCCTATACATACCTTGGATTTAATCTCAAACACCCCTTTTTCAGGGATATCAACGTGAGGAGGGCACTTGCCTATGCCATAGATAAGGAAGAGATTATCGATGTGGTGCTTTTCGGCCTCGGCTCTGTGGCAACAGGCCCCTATGTCCCTGAGACCTGGCCATACAATCCTGCAGTCAGGAGGTATGAATATAACCCTGAGAAGGCAAAAGCAATACTCAGGGAGGCCGGCTGGGAGGACACGGATGGTGACGGCATCCTTGATAAGGACGGCACCCCTTTTGAATTTACAATCCTGACAAATATGGGCAACAGCCTCAGGGAGCGGACTGCAACCATTATCCAGTGGAGGCTTAAGCAGATCGGTGTCAAGGTGAACATAAGGATACTCGAGTGGAGCACTTTTATTAATGAGTTTATTGACAAGAGGAGTTTTGAGGCAGTAATACTCGGCTGGTCGATAGGCCTTGACCCTGACCAATATGATATCTGGCATTCAAGCAAGACGGGTGAGAAGGAGTTTAATTTTGTATCTTATAAAAACAAAGAGGTGGACAGGCTGTTGGAGGAGGGGAGGAGGACTTTTGATATTGAGAAGAGGAAGAGGGCCTACTACAAGATACAGGAGATACTTGCAGAAGAGGTCCCCTATATCTTTCTCTACGTGCCTGACGCACTTCCGATAGTACATAAGAGGTTCAGGGGGATAAAACCTTCACCCATAGGCATATCCTACAACCTTCCAGAATGGTATGTGCCGAAGAAACTTCAGAGGCACCATTTGATACCATAAATAGAGTCTGTGTACAAAGTCAGTCTCTCTATCTGTCATTCCGGCAGTTTTTAAGCCGGAATCCAGTGTTTTCAATGCTTTCCGGATGCCCCGAACGTTTTCGGGGCATGACGACAAAAAGACATTTATACACAGACTCTAATTGACAAAACCGAGCAATGAAAGCCCTGTCTCCGCATCCGGGATCCTCCTGGCGTCGATCCCGTTCAGCTCAAATATAACGACTTCAAGGATCAGAAATACCTCCGAGTCTCTCCTGAGGCAGCCGGATTTAACGGTGTCTTTTTTGGCATATGCCCCATGGAAGTGTATCCTGGGTTTTTCTTCATCCCAAAAGATGGTCCCGAATCCAAAGGCCTCGTGACTTTCCCTGAGCTCTCTCCATACCGGTTTTGGCGGCATCTTCTCCTCTTCAGGACCAACAACAAAACCGCCTTTCTTAAGCCCTCCCACAATCTGGAAAACTGCTGATCTGATATCCTCTTTTTTGGCGACTTCTGTCAGGCCGTTAAGAAGGTCCTCTCCGTCGGTAAAACGTATAACTATTACCCTGCCGATACTTCCAACCCTGTATTCCATCGTTTTCTCCTCTCTAAACACCCTTATTGCGGGTTATTCAACTCTCTTCAAAAAGTACTTCATGCAATACCTGGCTGAGTTGCTGCAGTCTATAGGGTTTTGCCACAACACCATAAAAACCGTACTTCTTGTAGTCAGCCATTATCGGGTCATTGGAATAACCACTTGAAACAATTGCCTTAACCTCAGGGCATATCTCAAGCAGTCTCTTGATGGCTTCTTTTCCTCCCATGTCACCTGGAACGGTCAGGTCCATTATGACTGCATCAAAGGGATATCCGGATTCCTTTGCTTTTTTGCAAACATCGAGCATCTCGGTGCCGTTTGCTGTAAACTCGACTTCATATCCGACAAGGCTCAGCATTTTACCTGCCACATCTCTCACGATCGCTTCGTCATCCATTATGAGAATCTTCCCGCTTCCGGTAAGGGGTTTTTCATTCGACTCCGTCCCTGCCGGACTCTGTTTCAAGGAAGCAGGAAGATAGATGTGGAAGGTTGTTCCGGCCCCTGGCTCAGATTCCACGGTGATATATCCATCGTGTTTTTTTATAATGGAATAGGTAGTTGCAAGTCCAAGACCGCTTCCCTTCTCCTTAGTGGTAAAGTAAGGGTCAAATATCTTTTGAATGTGTTTTTTGAGGATGCCGGTGCCCTGGTCTTTTATCGATAATTTTATAAAATTCCCCTTCTTCAGAGGCAGTAAGTCTTCTGGTCTGACGGTTATATTTTCAGCACTCACCTCAACAGTTCCGCCCTCCGGCATGGCTTGCTGCGCATTAATGATGAGATTGTCGATTACCTGACTGAACTGTGCTTCATCTATCTCAACCGGCCGGAGGTCTTCTGCAATGGAGACCTTGCAAATAACATTAGACCCCCTTAATGCAAAACATACTGAATCTTTTATTATCTCTACCACCGAAGCTGTTTTCTTTACAACCTCTCCACCCTTGGCAAAGGTCAGCAACTGTCTGGTCAGGCCCCTGGCCCGCAAAGATGCCTTTTCAGCCTCAGTCAATCTTTCGAATATTTTGTCTTCTGGTTTTATATAGGTTTTTGCAATGGAAATATTGCCCAGAATTGCAGTCAACAAGTTGTTGAAATCATGGGCGATACCTCCGGCAAGTACACCTAATGATTCGAGTTTCTGTGTTTTTAAAATCTCTTCTTCCATCTTCTGTTTTTCTGTAATATCGCGGAGCACAAGAACCACACCGATAACTTCACCCTTCCTGTCACAGATGGGCGCAGCGCTGTCCGCTATAATCCGCTCTGTGCCGTCTCTGGCTTTAAGGACTGTATTGTCTGCAAAACCAACGATACTTCGGGTTTTCAGTACCTTCACTGCGGGGTTCTCTACGGGTTCTCTGGTCTTTTCATTGATTATGTGGAAGACCTCGGTCAGTGGTCTTTTAACGGCATATTTCTGTGTCCAGCCTGTGAGCTCTTCGGCTATCTTGTTTATCAGAACAATATTTCCGTCTGTGTCGGTAGTTATGACGCCATCGCCAATTGACTGCAGGGTTACGGCAAGGCGTTCTTTTTCAGCAGCAATTGCTTCTTCTGCACGGGAGCGCTCAATTGCTGTAGCGAGTACGTTGGACACAGCCTGGAGGAAGTGAATATCATCTTTAGTGAATTTGCGAAAACTGGTTGTATGTGCACCGAGGATGCCAAAAGGCCGCTCCTTTCCATGAATGATAACGCTTATGCCGCTGACTACACCGTGGTCAGTGAGCAACTGTGGCCCTCTGAACCGGCTTTCGGTCCTGAGGTCTTCAACAACGACCGGCTTGCTGGAGACAAGGGTATATCCAGCCTGTGAGTCTCTCTCTGTTCCCACTGTTGTATGGCCTGTAAGCCCTTCTTTCCAGCCCACACCAGCCCGTAACAGGAATTCGTTGCCATCCGGAAGGAGCTCCAGTACCTTGCAATACTCCACATCGAGGGTCCGGGCAACAAAGGAAACGGATTCTTCCATCAGTGTGGAAGGCCCTATGCCGGAAAGTGCGCGCTGACCCAGTTCAGCCACGACTGCCTGCTGGTTTGCACGGACTTTGAGTTTTTCCCTTGTCCGTTCACGCTCGGTGACATCATTTGATGTTAATACAAATCCTGCAAGTTCGCCTTTTTCGTCCAGTATGCCGGAGACTCTTGATTCAAGTATCCTGATGCCGTTTTCCGTTTTCTGTTTCAGTGTATATCTGTATTCACCTTCTTTTCTGACCATTTCCATGGCATGACCAAAATAGGATGAATCTACCTTTTCTCTTGTATGCATCTCCATGACAGTCCGCCCAATGACCTCATCTGCCTTGTAACCAAAGAACTTTTCAGCCACTGGATTATAGTATACGATACGAAAGTCGAGATCTGTGGCAGCCATGGCCATGTCTGTAAACGAGCGCATTATGTTGTCAAAATAAACTTTTTTCTTTGTCAGTGCCCTTTCTGTCTCCCGAAGGTGTTTGACAAGAAAGACAACAATGGCCGCAACGATTAGAGAAAGTACAAGAGCATCAATAGCGCCTGTCATGAGTAGACTGAGACGAAGTTCTCTGTATATTATCAGACCCGTAATGACATTTGTTAGCGCTGTCAGTATTTCTGTCAGAAGCATTGATATCCAGACAATATGCCACAGGCTTACGGTCTTAAGCTTATGAATGATTTGTGGTATCATGGATCAAGGTTTTGTAGTTGTGACTGTAACATATCGATTGGACCTGCAATAATTCTAACATGATTTGTCGATACTTGAGTATATAAAAATAAGGGTAATACCCAAAGCCGGCTATAAAAAGCCTCAAGCAAGTGAAGGAAGAGTCTGTTATATTGCTTTCAACAACCATTTATCACTGGATTCGGGTAATAAATCCAAGGGGTTGGTATCATAGAGTAAAGAGTTCCTGCATTGTGGCGGCTTCTTCTCCGGCCTTTTCCCTGACTTTTTTTATCTTGCCTTCGTCAAGTGAAAGCTCCAGAACAATGGCGTCGTGTTCTTCAGTCCATATGCCATCGTCTTCGATTTTAGGGAAGAAGCTCCTTGATAGTGCCTCAGCAAGAGATATGACAGATGAGGTCTCCCTGTAGTTAGCACACATTGAGGGCTTGTGGTGGTATCTGACCGAGCATACAATCTCCTCAGGCAGCAGGGCATTTTCGAGAAAATTTCCTGCTGCTGCTGGATGGTCAATCCCGAAGACCTCTCTTTCCTTCAGGGAGATATTATCTGAAGACAGCATTGATATATATTTTTCTCTGTGCAGAGTTAGAAAAATAACCCTTCCGATATCGTGGAGCAGTCCTGAGACAAAACAGATTCCCCGTTCAATATTGCATACATGGTCGGAAATATTTGCAGCTATTATGCCGACCTCGTAAGAGTGTTGCCAGAGTTTTCCAAGCCTTTCACGTTCGTTTCTGCCTAAAAATTTAAAGACAGAGGTTCCAAGGCAGATTCCTTTTACAAGATCATACCCCAGGAACATAATCGCCTGTTCAAGGGAGTTGACCTTGCCGGCATGACCAAAATAGGGAGAGTTTGCCACCCTGAGGATCTTTTCCGTCAGGGTTTGGTCATGTTTTATGACATTTGCAATATCAACAAAGGTAGATTGCTCATCCTGAAGTACCTCAAAAAGACGCCTGAGGATTACGGGAAGGGTCGGCAGGTCTGTTAGACTGGTAATATTCATACTCGTCATTATTATTAGTTGCTGAGCAGGCTTTCAGGATTCAAGGGAATTAAGAATTAACCTCTGAATACTGATACGTAATACCTTATCGTCCAAAAGAAAAAAAACTTTAGTCGCTGTAAAGCAGCAGAGCCTTGGAATTTTACGCTTCTTTTGAGGAGAGTTTTTTAATTACCTGTTTTGAGATTGAAGGTGAAAAATAGAGACCACCCTTTAATATAGCAACGATAGCTTCTCTTAGTTCCGAGAAAGGAGTTGGTTTCATAATAACCCCGGATGCACCCCTTCTTATGGCATCGGCTATTCTGTTAACGTCCATAATCCCTGTAAGGATGATTATCTTGGAGCTGGGAACCAGAGGTCTGAGTTCCTTGATAACGTCTGCTCCGTGCATTAAAGGGAGGTTCATGTCAAGGATGATGACATGCGGGGACTTTTCTTTTATTACCTTTATTGCATCAACACCGTTTTCCGCCTCACCGATAACCCTGTAACCTTCAACTGAGTTGAAGAGGTCTTTCAGTCCATTCCTGACAATGGCATGATCTTCTATAATAAAGACTTTAATCATATAAGACATTATATCACACATCTGTATATACCTCCAGCTCCGGTTTTGGGGTTTATTGTTTGAAGCAGGCCGGGTTTGGGATAAGGTCATTCATAAGCTTGGATATTTAGGGTCAAACTTGCCTTTATTCATCTTATCGGCCATATTTAATGAAAACTTTAATCACCGGTTATTTTTTCAATATAGGCCTTCATCCGTATAAGGGCCTGACTGTGGAGTTGGGACACCCTTGATTCAGAGATGCTCAGTACCTTTCCGATCTCTTTAAAGGTAATCTCCTCCCAGTAATAGAGTGAGAGGATGATCTTTTCGCGTTCCGGCAACCTGTCCATGGCCTTCACCAGATGGTCTTTGAAATCAGACTTCTCAAGGAGTGTGAGAGGATCATCTGCGTTTTTGTCCTGGATATGTTCATATATATTGTAGTCACCGTCCCCGCCTTGTCCGACCCTGTATTCGATATCTTCAAGACTTATTGTAACCGACCCGTTTGCATCCTGAAGCAGCTTGAAGAGTTCATCGGGGGCTATTCCAAGTTCCTCTGCAACCTCTTCTTCGGAAGGCGGACGGTCAAGTTTCTGTTCCAGACGGCGGTATGCTGATTTTAGGTCGTTTATCTTTTTCTGGAGCTGTTTTGGTGCCCATTCAGCAGACCTAAGTTCATCAAGCATTGCCCCTTTTATCCTGTATTCAGCATAGGTCTTTATATTTGTGTGTCTTGACGGGTCGTACCTTTCAATTGCATCAAGCAGTCCTATCACGCCTACACTCAGGAGATCATCAATTGTAAGTTGTGGTGACAGTCTCCATGCAAGCCTGTAAGCAGTATATTTTATGTACGGAAGCATGTCCTTCAGGACTGCCTCTTTTTCTTCCTCTGTAGTGATGGCCCTATATCCCTGTATCATTACCGACCCCGAAAAGATTTCCCAGAAAGAACTGGATACTTCCTTTAAGCCTGGTTTTGGCATCGTTGCCGAGTTTAAACGCGAGTTCTTTGAAGCCTTGTGCCGAGAGACTTTCGGGCTCAGAGGTTACAACTGTCTGCTGGGACCTGACGGCCCTCGGGATAGCACTATCCTGGGGAATGAATCCAAGATAATCGAGCGCTATGTTCAGGAACCTCTCTGTTACAATGTGCAGTCTCTTAAAAACATCGAGCGCCTCGGAAGAACTTCCGGCACAGTTGACGAGTATTCTGAACTCCCTTTCCTGATATCTGGTGTAAAGGAGTTTAATCAGTGCATAGGCGTCTGTAAGAGAGGTCGGCTCAGGGGTTATAACAACCACTATATCCTGTGCAGCCATACAAAAGAAGGTTACATTGGATGATATTCCTCCACTGGTATCAATCAGGAGGACGTCGATATCCTCATCAAAGGAATCAAATTCATCGAGCAATCGTAACCTTTCAAATTCGTTTATGCTGGTGAGTTCTTCTATTCCGGAACTTGCAGGCAGTATCATGACTCCCTCAGGACCCTTTACAATGACCTCGCTAAGGGACCGTTCACCTTTCAGAAGGTGATGAAT
Source organism: Nitrospirota bacterium (assembly GCA_035873375.1). Classification (NCBI taxonomy): domain Bacteria; kingdom Pseudomonadati; phylum Nitrospirota; species Nitrospirota bacterium. Next base: position 16,504 of record JAYWMQ010000012.1, read on the forward strand.
ATTGTATCTTGGCGCCATGCCGAAAAGGATGTCGATGTTGCTCAATCCAAGGTCTGCATCAAAGATAAGAACCTTCTTCCCCTGTCTCTGAAGTGATATGGCGAGGTTTGCCACTATGTTTGTCTTGCCGACTCCGCCTTTGCCACTTGTAACTGCTATGGTGCTTATCTGTTTCGGCTGGTTCTTTAGCTGTTTCATTTTTCCACTCCTTTTTCCAGTATGAGCCTTGCGAGCGTATTGTTGTCGGGAAACTCAATATCCATTGGTATACGCTGTCCGGTGGTAATATAGGCAACAGGTTTTTGATACAGGACGGACAGATTGTAGATGGAGCCGGCATTAACCGCCTCGTCGACCTTTGTGAATCCGAGACAATCGATACTGAGCTGCCTGTAATATTTATATGCATCAATCATAAAGACATCATCACTGCTTGTGCTCATGATCAGATGTGTCTCTATTGGAAGACCAAGGGTATGAATCTTCCGGATCTCGTCAATATATTTTTCATCCCTGGGGTTTCTCCCTGTTGTATCAATAAATATCAGGTCGCGGCCGGTATGTTTAATCACCCTGTCTTTCAGGTCGGAGATATCAGATACCACCTCCAGGGGGACTCCAAGAATCCTTGCAAAAAACCTGAGCTGTTCAACTGCACCAATGCGGTATGTATCAAGTGTTATGATGGCAATCCTCTTGCCTGAGCGTATTGCCTGGGAGGCAAGTTTGGCCAGTGTGCTGGTCTTTCCAACGCCGGTGGGGCCTATAAGCATCACTGCTTTCTTTGCAGACAATGCATTCATGGTCTTTATCTCCTCCGTCAGAACATTCAGAAGGGACTCAGGGTTTCCTGCCTTCTCACACAGCATCAGGGCGAATTCTTCCTTAATGGACCTTTTTAAGAGTAGTTTTAGTATTTTGAGTTTTTTATCCGGAAGCTTCATCTCGTATCCGCTTTTCTTCATCTGGACGAGGGCCTCTTTCAGCCGTTCGACCTCGCTTTTGAGTTCCGAGAGGTCTGTTGACTTTTCAGCAACACAGGACGGTTCAGAGATGCTTATCCCCTCATAGTCCACTGCTGCTACTACCTCGACCATATTCTCTCTAAGTTGCTCTGATGAGAGAATTACTGCATCAGGGCCCAATTCTTTTTTTACCATCTTCAGTACCACGGAAAAAGTCTTCGCATGGAATTTTTTAATCTTCATAGCTCACCATTCCCAGTGAATAGAGTTTTGTGTTTGATGAAATTTCATTGCTTGACAGGATGACCAGAGAGGGCATGAGCCTGTCGGCAATGTTTCTTAAATGTCTGCGTATCTGGGGAGAACAGACCAGGGCCGGCTGGATGTTTTTGAGCTTGTCACCCTTCAATGTCTTTTCAATCCCCTGCAGGAGTCTTTGCATTAATTGAGGCGACAGGCTTGTGCTCTCTTCCATGGACTGGATAATTTCCCGCTCATATCGTGGGTCAAGGGTGAAGACAGGCAGGGTGCCGTCAGGGAGCATATACTGTTTGCTTATAACCCTGGAGAGGGACTGTCTGACGAGTTCTGTAAGTGTATCAGGGTCTTTTACTCTTTGACCGTGATCAAGAAGGGTTTCAAGTATGGTGATCATATCCTTGATGGGTATGCGTTCTTTAAGGAGGTTCTGAAGCACTCTCTGTACTGTGCCTAACGGGAGTATGTTTGGAACAAGTTCTTCAACTATTCGCGGATAGTTCCTGGAGACATTGTCAAGAATATCCTGGGTCTCCATTCTGGTAAGCACCTCCCATCCATGTCTTCTGAGCAGTTCCGTCAGGTGGGTGACGATGACAGTGGAAGGGTCGACAACCGTATGTCCCCTGGTTTGGGCGGATTCTATTTCACTCTCATCAATCCAGCAGGCGGGCAGACCAAAGGCAGGCTCTTTTGTCGGGATACCCTCAACCTTCTCCTGTCCCTCGTCCCCGGCCACTGCAAGCCATTTTCCTAAAAGCACCTCTCCTTTTGTAATCTCAATCCCTTTTATCTGGAAACTGTATTCATGGGGTCTGAGTTGCAGATTGTCCTTTATATGAACAGGTGGGACTATAAAACCAAGTTCCTGTGCAATCTGTCTGCGCATTGCCTTGATCTTTCCAAGCATCTGCCCCCCCGGTTCTTCAACAAGGGGTATCAATCCGTAGCCGATCTCAAGGCTGAGGGGATCAAGTTCAAGATATGATTCAATTGACGGCTCTGAGGGGACCTCGGTTTCCGTGGCCTCCTCCTGTACTGTGGCAGGTTTTCTGGATACCATATATGCGATCGATCCGGAGGTGATGGATATAATGAGGAACGGGATATGAGGCAACCCTGGAACAAGGGCGAGGATGAAGAGTACCCCGGATGCAGTTGACAGGGCCTTGGGATTAACGAATATTTGTCTTTTGACCTCTTCTCCAAGGTCTGTATCGCTTCCTGCACGGCTTACGACTATGCCTGCAGATGTGGATACGAGCAATGCGGGTATCTGTGATACAAGTCCGTCACCTATGGTAAGGAGCATATATGTTCTTGCAGCATCAGCAATGGGCATGCCCTTCTGAAAGACCCCTATCATGAGTCCGCCCAGAATGTTTATTATTGTTATAACGAGTCCTGCAATGGCATCACCCCTTACAAACTTACTCGCACCATCCATGGCCCCGTAAAAATCCGCTTCATGAGAGATGGTCTCGCGTCTCTTTTTTGCTGATTGTTCGTCTATGAGACCGGCATTCAGGTCGGCATCTATTGCCATCTGTTTGCCGGGCATGGCATCGAGGGTAAATCTTGCCGCCACCTCGGCAATCCTGCCTGCCCCCTTTGTAATAACTATAAAGTTGATAATTACAAGAATCAGAAATACAATAAGCCCTACGGCATAATTACCGCCAACAACAAAATTACCAAAGGATTTTATTACCCGCCCTGCAGCTTCAGCGCCTTCATTTCCCTTGAGGAGTATTATCCTTGTTGTTGCAATATTAAGAGACAGCCTGTAGAGGGTGACCATAAGGAGGAGAGACGGAAAGACCGAGAAATCAAGGGGTTTCTTAATATAGACAGATGTGAGGAGTATCACGATTGCAATGGATACGGAGATGGACAGGAATATATCAAGGGCAAAGGCGGGTACCGGTAAAAGCATTATTCCCAGGACTACCACCATGCTTAGCGCCAGGGCCATGTCACTGCGATTTTTTAGAAAGTTTAGTCTGTCCATCCATTTTCCTCCAGGTTGCCGGTTAATATTTCCATGCCGGCTTGATTTCCTTGTAATCCGTAATTCCTTGCCGGTGACATTTTTATGCCACCGCTCCCCTGAGTTTATAGATATAGGAAAGTATCCTGGCAACTGCCCTGTATAGTATCTCGGGTATTTCCGTGTCCACGTCCAGCTTGTAGAGGGCCTGGGCTATGGGTTTGTCCTCCACAATGGGAATGCCGGATTTGCCGGCAATATCCTTGATCCTTTCCGCCATGAACCCTGCACCCTTGGCAATGACCTTTGGTGCTCCCATGGCAGCCCGTTCATACTTCAGTGCAATAGCTAAATGAGTCGGGTTTGTTATTATTACAGTAGCTTTCGGTACCTCCTGCATCATCCTTTTTCTTGCCATCTCTTTCTGTATGGACCTTATCCTGGCCTTTATATGCGGATCACCTTCTGTTGATTTATACTCCTCTTTCACTTCCTCCTTGCTCATTCTGAGTGAGCGCTCATGTTTCCATCTCTCGTTGATATAATCAAGAAAGGATATGATAAAGAAGCAGACAAAGCCGAGTTTTATTGTATAGAAGAGCATTCCCGACATGGATACCGAAAGAGTCTGTACATCCATAGCCATCAGGTTCAGGAGCAGGGGCATGCTTTTTTTGAGTATGACGTAGAGTAGCAACGCACCTGTAATAAATTTGACAATACCCTTCAGGAATTCCATTGCAGCATGTCTTGAGAACATTCTCTTTATTCCCTCTATCGGGTTTATCTTCTCCACTTCCAGCTTTAGGGGTTTGATGACAAATCCACCCTGTATGGTATTGCCGGCTATTGCCATTAGAACGGCTATCGCCATAAAAGGCAGCAGTATCAGGACGCCTTTGACGGATAAATCCTTCATTACATCCAGAGGACCATTAAGGTGTGGGAAGGTAAGCCCCTCTCTCGTAATGACCATGATGTTCTGTATGGTGGAATGTCCCATAAAAATCATGATGAGGACAACCCCTCCCATAGAGAGCATTGAACTGAGTTCCCTGCTGCGGGCAACACGGCCCTCTTCCCTGGCCTTCTGCCGTTTTTGAGGAGTTCCCTGTTCTGTTTTTTCCTGGTCATCAGCCATTTACCTGGTTCCTCCCGAAAGGATTATACCGGTGAGATCACCCTTTATCCCAATGAAATAACCGCTGAGAAGATAGATCATCAGCGGTAACCCAAGGAGCATTACAATATATCCCAAAGTGATATATATGGGGTATCCAACAAAGAATATATTAAACTGAGGTATGAGTTTGGAGAGCATGCCAAGCAATATGTTGGTGATCATCACCACGGCTATGACAGGTGCTGAAAGTTTTATTGCCAGTGTGAAAATCCTGCTGCTGAGTGCTATCCCTGCACTTACCATGCTCTTTATATCCGCTCCCCCGACTGCTACATGTTCAAAGCTCTTTATAAAGGCATAAATAAAGTAGTGATGGGCATCAAGACTCAGGAAGAGCAGAAAGGCCACGATGCCGTAGAGCCTGGCAATTTCTGTTGACTGACCGATCTCCGGATTAAAGACAGTTGCCATGGAGAGCCCCATTGTAGTGGCTATAATCTGGCCGGCGGTATCAACAGCATAAAAGATGAATCTCACGGTCAGGGCAAGGACAAAGGAGAAGATGGTTTCCTTTATCACCATGAGGGGAATGTCCGCCTCAGCCCAGAGATTCTTTTGATTTTTCATGTCTGCTTCGTCTCCGATAAAGTGCTCCAAGGAGGGTTGTAAGTTTTCTCCGGGTTGAATGACGGTCTGCACTATAGGGGTCAGCAGTAAAGATAGGGCAATGATAAGGCCGATCCTGAAATGGGGAGGCAGATTCTTGCTGCCAAAAAAGGGCAGGAAGGTCATCACTATCCCCAGTCTCAGAAGGACAAGGAGGAAGGTCGTTATGTCGTTAGTCAGTATCTCGGTGCCTTTCACGGAATCTCCTTGTAATCCGTCACTTAATGTAATACGGTATATTAATTATCAACCGGCGGGTGAAATCCACCAGCACCTGGGCAGTCCAGGGAAGGAGTATAAAGAGACAGAGAAAGACCGCCAGTATTTTGGGTACAAAGGTCAGGGTGAATTCCTGTATCTGTGTGATTGCCTGGAAAAAACTGATCAGGAGGCCTACAAGGAGGCTTACAAGCAGTGCAGGCCCTGAAACGATAAGGACTGTTTTAATAACCTCCCCGGAGATATCCCTCACCATGTCTATAGTCATTGGAAACTCCTTACGAGTGAACCTATCAGGAGATTCCATCCGTCAACAAGCACAAAGAGGAGGAGCTTGAACGGCAGGGATATGATTACAGGCGGCAACATCATCATCCCCAGCGAAAGCAGAACACTTGCAACCACCATGTCTATAACCAGGAAGGGCAGATAAATCAGAAAGCCTATCTCAAAAGCGGTCCTTAGTTCGCTGATTGCAAAGGCGGGAATTACGATCCTCAGAGACAGGTCTTCCGGCTTTTCCGCTTTTTTTATACCGGCAATGTCCATAAACAGCCCGAGGTCTTTTTCTCTGGTCTGCTTCAGCATGAACCCCTTGATCGAGGGCTCGGCCCTTTTGAGAGCATCAACAAAGGTTATCTCTTCCTTAACGTAGGGGTTTACGGCATCTGCCTGAATTTTCTCTACAACAGGTGACATGACAAAGAGTGTAAGGAAGAGGGAAAGACCTATGATGACAGGATTTGGTGGTATCTGCTGGCCTCCTATGGCATGCCTCAGGAAGGAGAGAACCACCACTATCCTTGTGAAGGACGTAAACATTACCAGCACTGCCGGGATGAATGAAAGGAGGCTCAGGATGATAAAGAGATTCATCATGGGATTGTCAATCTTGCCGAGCTCAAAGGCGTTAGCGGTTGCAGGAAAGGTTGTTGAAGATATGATTACAAAGCAGAGAGTGAAAGCTGCAATCTTTATATCTTTTCTCTGAAAACATTTCCTGACATTTGTTGGGTTAAACAATCTGTCCAATTTAACCCTGACCAGTTTAACAGGGCAGGCCTTTTTAATCTCCGGATAAAGGCGTAGTGATTTGTTTTCATCTTTGCTTATGTAGTCTGTAGAATGGTTCATTTTCTGATAAGCAGTTCCTTGAAACTTTTTATCTGCTGGATATTGTTCTTGAGTGTTTTGAGTTCGTTTTCAAGGGCAATTTCCGGGATTGTCTTCAGGAGTTTCAGGTCATTGGTTGTAATCCCGACAAGGAGTATCTCTTCACCTGCCTTGATTATTGCTATACCCTTTCTGGGTCCAAGGTTCAGGTATCCGAGGGTTTTGAGAATTTCCGATCCTGTGCCCGCTCTTTTTTTCATAAACCCTGCCACAACAAGTATGAGGCCGACAATGAATGCAAGTGAAAGCGCTATCTTTATGGTCTCTTCCATCATTTCAGTTGTCTGATCCTTTCCATTGGACTTATAGTGTCGGTAAGCCTTACGCCGAACTTTTCGTTAACCACAACAACCTCGCCCCTTGCAATCAGTTTGTTGTTGACGAGTATCTCCATCGGTTCTCCTGCCAGTTTCTCAAGCTCGATAACAGAGCCCTGACCGAGTTGAACCAATTCCTGAATGAGCATTCTCGTTTTTCCGAGTTCGACGGTTATCTCAAGTGGTACATCAAGCAGAAAATTTATATCCCTTACTGTCTTATCCCTGCTCTCATCTGTCTTCAGTTCATCGAATTTTGCCTCTTCCGGCTCCTTGCTGCCGGGTTGTTGAGTCTCGGTTGTCTTTTCATCCATTTTAGTTGCTCCTTTCATAATTCATTTCAATTGCCCTTGTAATCTTGACTGCCTGGCTTCCCCTGTGATGTCCCGGCGTACAGTAAAACTTGGGTACCCCTTCAACCTTGACGACCAGTTCATCAGCCACTGACTTGCCGAGGGTTATTATATCGCCTGTCTGCAGGTTCAAAACATCCTCGAGTTTTAACTCCGCCCTGTCAAGTTCAACAGTTATATTTACGAAGGATTCATTGAGTGATTCAACTAATCTTTTAATCCAGCCTTTATCCACGTCTATAGTATTGGCGGTAATTCCGGAATAAAGTTTTTCCTTGATCGGTTCAACAAGTGAGTAGGGAATTCCGAGGTATATCTTTCCTGTCAGGTGCTCCATCTCCACGTGAAATTCCACCTTGATGAGTGTCTCGGTTTTGGGTATCAGGGTTACGAACTGAGGGTTTGTTTCAGAGCCTGCGAATTCTGTCTTAACCTCAACAAGCTCAGCCAAAGCGTTTTGAAGATCGCCAAGCGCTATTGCCAATACTTTATTAATGAGTCGCTGCTCAACAGGGGTAAAACTCCGTCCATCTGTTTTTACAGGACTTGCACTATTGCCACCGAAAAAATATTCTACGAGGGCAAAGATAAGCGGTGCTTCAAGGACCATTAAGGCGTGGCCCTTGAGTGGACGGATTTTGAACATGTTTATGCTTGAAGGCAGAGAAATTATCTTCATAAATTCTTCAAACTTTATGATGGATATGCCCTGGACTGTGACGTCTATGAATTTGCCGAGGAAGTTTGAGAGGGAGACCCTGAAAAGACCTGCAAACCTCTCGTTGACCATCTCAAGTCCCGGCATCCTGCCACGGATAATCCTTTCCTGGTTCGTCAGGTCATAAGTGCGAATCCCGCCGGGGGGATCCTGTGGTCTGGTTTCGACCTTGCCTTCCTTTACGCCCGTTAACAGTGCGTCAACTTCATCCTGGGAGAGTATATCACTCATTGCATCACGAAGTCGGTAAAATAGATGTTTTTAAAGACGTCCCTGCCAACCGCAGCATTTGCCCTCATCAGGAGCTCGTCCTTGAGCTGGAACTTACCTTCAGGCGTAGATATGGATTCTGCTGTCTTGCTGCTGAGGAGGGTAATGACAGTGTCCCGCAGATGTGGTGTTCTTTCCTTTATCAGTTCCTCATATTTTATGTCCGTCATCTCGAGTTTTATTGTGACCTTCAGAAACCTTCCCCGGTCGGCGAGGTTGACAACAAAAGGTGAAAGTGGGAAGAGCGCAGGCTGTTCTTCATTAAGCGTATCTCCTTTTATCGGCACTGCCTTTGTTTCGGTCTTCTTGCCCAGGAACATTGAATAGGCAAAAAAACCGCCGCCACCAAGCAAAACAATGGCTACAACGGCTATTACAATCAGCTTTAATTTGCCCTTTTTCTCCGGCTTTTTCCCTCCGGATTCCTCTTCCTGTCTCTCATCTTTTTCTTCTGCCATTCAGGCCTCCTTTTTTGATTGGGCATTGGTAATTAGCTTATTTGACCTTTGCCCGGTGACTATAACAACAATCATTGGCTGCTTGAGTATTCAAGGAACATGCCTGTTTTAAATCTTCTTATAAATCAAGGGTATAGGGGGCTGTTGTCAAGAAAATGACTTGGATGGTCAGAAAGTGGGTTGACGGAAAATTGACATTGGTGGACCTAATTCAGGGAAGGAAAACTATGTGCATTGTTGCATACAACCCTTGCCCTTACACTTCAGGGAATCTGTTCTGTCAGACTGAAGACGGGTTTGCTGCCTGCAACAGCCGGGTTCCACCCCGGTGCCTTTGCCAGGCACCGGGGTGGAATTGAACTCGCTCTGGTCCGTATACCTGTTAGCCCGGCTTTAGAGATGATTTCCGGAGTTCGGAACTGCCTCCCCATTCCTTTCTAAGGTGATTGTTTTTTAATATAAGTGGTTGGCGCTATCCCGTCCGGATCTTTCATCTGGGGAGTCGATGTAGTCATGGTAGCCGAATTATACTGGTCTGCCTCGGACAATGACACATAACCGTTCCCATCGTAGTCTGACCCAACGGGGGTTCCACAGGGGTCTTTTTCGTCCAGGGCATTAGGTAGGGTGTAGTGAAATTCCGCATGAGGGCGTCCGTTACACGTAGTAGAGATGGAGTAGGAGTTTTCCACACAGGTGGAAGAGGTGAGGGTGACCGTGTTGTTGCCGGATGAAGCCATGTTGTCGAGCATTCCCCCTGAATGGCAGGTCATTACGTCGACTGTACGCTTCTTGTAGTTCGGCACGCTGCCCATGTATGTTGTCAGTTCCGTGTCTGTAACCGTCTCTCCGGTATTGCTGATATACATCGTGAGGTCGCATGAATCCGGGCCATAGCCGCCTCCGTGCCCCATCCACCAGACATAGAGATAGTCCCTGCTCTTTACCTTGGTGCCGAGCGTATTGAAGACAGACTGAATATTTGCCTTGTTCACGGCCATATCCGTAATGGCATGTCCATACTGGGTTGTGGCGTTGTAGTCTGCGTGTACCGTATTGAAATCGGTTCCATCTCCGTAGAGGACGTAAATCTTGTCATCCTTAAACCCGTTATCTCTCAACATGTTGTATTGCAGGTAAAGGTCGTACCACCACTCGGAGTTGTATGACACGTTGTCCGCCGTGACCACGTTTGTGCTGATAAGGACGGCATATTTCTGGGCACAGCCGAAAGAAAGAACAATAAACAGACTGAGCATGCAAAGCGTGACCCTTCTTAAAACATACATGACAATCCTCCCTTTTCATAAGGTTATAAAAGAGGCCTATTTCTTCTTCAAGTTACCTGGATAGAGCCTGAAAACTCTCCCTGCCTGTCTATCTGTATACCAGAGGTATTGACCGTCATACGCAAGTGCCGCGGGTTTCTTCCCCTCGATATCTGCTATGAACTTCCTGGAGCGAAGCATTTCGTGTTCCCTGCCTTCAATGTTCCGCCTGTCGATCTTTGGGGGGAAGTCTTTACCGTTGTAGCAGATACTCCATAAATACTCGCCGTCCGAAGCAAGACCTCGGGGATTACAATCAGCATAAATACTCTTGATGATTTTACCGTCCTCAGGATCGACCTGGTTGAAGGAACTCGAGAACCCGGCATAAATGGCCGTCCAGAGGTATTTCCCATCCCAGGCAATACCTTCAAGGGATTTGAACCCCTTTCCCCTGGGTATCCTTATGGGTATGCTTCTGACGACCTGTCCGCTCTGAGGATCAATAGCGGTGATCTTCATCGTTTCTTCATCGGCTATCCATAACCGTTCTCCATCAAAGGTCAGGCCTTTCGGTTTTTTGATGTCAACCTTGAAGGTACTGACTACTGCTCCTGAGAGCGGATCCAGGCCACGAATCTTTTTGCTTGCCTTGTCAACAACCCAAAGCCTCTTTCCATCCCAAGCCAGGCCTTCTGCTTTTACAGACGGGAGGGGGATAGAAAACTCCATTCTCGGCATACGGGTATATACGTGTTTTTTCTGGCTCACTCCTATCACCTTCCCGGCCGCCGTGACCTTCCAGAGAGGGAAGTAACGGCTGGTTACCACATCGCCCCGAGGGAAGACGAGTTCGGCCTCGGGTTTGAGCCTGCCTGCATTGCCTTCTATTTGCACGAGAGCGATCTTGATGGCTTCCTCCTTCGGCAGGTATCTTACAGGCTTGAAAACCCCGACTTCCTGAAACCCCCCTGTATAAGCGTTTACGATCACGGCTGCTGAAGCGTTTATACTGTCTGTCGAATAGGGGATGATGTAATAACCACCGTGTGCCTTATTGACAAGTAACGGTTTCAGCGGCCTTGCCTTCTTCAAAATCCTGTATTCTTTTAATTTGTATATCTTTTCCCCCTTGATCCACCTGACTGCGGAAGCAAGGGCCTTGTCAGGAGGGATGATCCTGCCGACGAGTATCTCGGGAGGGGCAAGTGCGACCCCGCTGACAGTGGGGGGCTCTATGACGGCCACATACTTGCCCTGAAAACTGCTTCCCGTCTTGGAGACGGGAAGGAACTCGCTGTACCATGTGCTCCCGGAGACGAATCTCTCGATTGACGGATCCCCGAGATCAACTGCGGGGTCATTGAACCAGACATATTGCAGGTTGACGGAAGTGGTTCCCGGGGAGGTGGGATCAACGTCGGTTATAACCCCCCTGACGGCGATCCAGTGTTCCGTGTGTGAAGTATAGCTGTTGTGGGACAACGTGTCCTTCAATACTGCTACGGGATAACTGTTTCTTGTCATCCAGTAAGCAACCCAGAACATCAGTTTTTGGGGTGTGTTCCTGTTGTAAACATACCAGCTTCCCGTTGGTGTACAGAGGGAATTCATTGCCCCTTTCAACCCTTCCGGGTCTGTATCCCACATTGTTTCAACCTTGTTTCCCTGGATTGCGCCCCATACGTCTTCCTGCAGTACCGTGCAACTCCCCGAGGGGTATCCCTCCATGAGCATCTGCCCTGTGGCAGGGCCGCACCAGTTCAGGGCCTCTTCCGGATGGTCAGGCACGGTCAGCATCACACTATGTAAGGGGTCTGCCCATGCCAGGGTATTAATCATCAAGGCGGTTACTGCAACTATCGTGCTGATACTTTTAATGATCGATTTTCTATTCAGCATATTGTCTCCTCCTTTGTCTTTTCACCCCTATGGACAGGTAAAACCGCATTCTGCCAAGCCGCAGGTTGTTGTTGTGTTGCTGATGGTTACGGACTTGTAATAATTCCGCCGGAGAATATAGTCGTACCCGTTGATTGTTCTTTTTCCTGCCCTGAGCTCAAAGGTGTGGGCACAGTTACACTTTGCACTCCACATTACAGGTTTTCCGATGGAGTCTTTGGGGATATAGTTCAGGACTCCGCTCCATGCATGAGGGGGAAGCGGAGCAATGTGGTTACTGTAAAAATCACGGTATCCGTCTATAAACTCATGTTTATTATCTCCCCAGAGGGCCCTGAGCCAATAGAAAAGGAGATGGTTGTTTGGGTCATAGGCCGTTATCTTGAAGTAATACTCGTTATTGCCCTCGGTGACGATGTCGCAGGGTTTTATCAACTTGTCCGGCGAGCCTTTCTGCCAGATCCCGACGATCTTGACATCAGGAGGTGTGTTGTCGACAATCAGGGTCAGCTCGTTGGGCACCGGCAGCGAAGCCAGCGAGGATGTTATGTCCACACCTCCGGCATTATATATTTTCACACGGAAGGAGTAGGTACCGTTTTCACCGCTCGGCCACCTCATCATCCAGTAAGGATACCCCCATAATTCAGAATGATACAGGCCGTCACCCTCTACCGGTATCTCGTATTTGTAGCCGTCAACGGCTGGAGCGACATTAAAGGGTTTGTACTTCATTACTGTGCTGTCCCACCTGCTCACTGTCCAGCTATGACCCAGATAAGAGGTAGTTCCGTCCCTGGTCATTTCAACGGCATAGTATTTGGCCCCGAGCGCAAGAAACCGGGTGAAGTTGCCGAAGATATTCAGCGTGCCTCCAAAGGGGGAATGTCTCACCTTATAGAAATATCCCGGGAGGGTGGATACGGTATCGGCATAGCCGTTGATGATGCTCGATACAGGCACGTGTCCGACGGCCATGAATATGGGCCCGGTAAGCTCAATCAGATCGATCTTTATTATCTCGTTTTCCGCTGTGGCAAAGAGGGGAGTGCCTGTTCCCTTGACAGCCAGGCCAGTGGGCCGCCAGGGCATTGCGAGTCCGGCTGTTATATTGAAAAGGACAGGGGTTCCCGGCAGGTCGAGTCTCGATATCCTGTTTGCCGGCTCCCTTTCAGCGACGTAGAGGGAGTTTTGACCTGAATCCGTCCAGGCCAGGAAGAATGGAGCGACCAGGCTGGTACCGGCCACCCCGTTGGTCACTACATCTTCCACCTTGAGGCCCAGAGTGAGATCAATCTTGGATATACGTGCAGGTGCGCGTTGTTCGGTAACATAGGCGTATGCCCGGTCTCCTGTTATGGCAAGTCCCACCGGGTTTTCCAGGTTCTTGTAAACCGGTGTCTTGGCTCCCGTCATAAGATCAATACGCCTCAATCTTCCGTCGTCATAGCCGACCACGTAGGCATGATTGTTCGGAATGTCGAGAACGAGCTGCTGCGGTGCTCCCAGGTTATAGGTAACAAGGTTTTTTGTCCCTGTGGCGATATCAACTCTCCATAATCCTCCTGTGCCTGGATTGTCCCTCGTCGTGACATAAGCGTAGCCGTGGTCAATGTCAAGCTCGACGTCTTCTGCATGAGAAAACCCGGTGGCTACAATTTCAACGACGCATGAGAGGGCAATGTTGTTTTCACATTCGGGGGTAAGGAGTATGCGTTTCAGGTCCGGAGTATTATTCTCGACAAAATAGAGATGGTTGTTCGTTTCATCAATGGCAGCCCCCACTGCCGCACTCAGCCCTGTAACAATCGGCGTCTTGGTTGCGGCCAGAGTGAAATCTGCTCCTGTAAACAATATGCCCACACACGTTAAAGACAAAAATAGATACCTCAGACTCCTAACCATGATCACCTCCGCTAAAATAAGGAATGTTTGCTTCTGATATTTTTCTGTTGGGTTGAGAAGCCTTTACGGCATGAGGTAGTGGATCTCTTATAAAAACTGTGGATCCCTCTATTGTTCCGTCGGCAGTCTTCCCCCCTTCCCTGTTTAGAGGATAGCAGCTTCAGTATCCGATGTCTTGACCTTTTTTCTCTTTCTTTTGATTTATTTTCTTTTTGCGCGGGCCTGGGTGCAACTTCTTCCTCTCTCGTCGCGAAACAGGGAAGGGGGGCGGAAATGGCTATCAGGGAAGGTGTTCCCGTTTTCTGACGAGTCACCCAATGCGTGGGAGGGGTGCCGGATGCATGGATGTGACGGCCCCCGGGGGATGAAGTTAAAGCCTGCTGTCCGGTTTCAGGGTTACCTAAGACCCAGGTTCCCCGCCGTTACCGGCCAGTCTGCCCTGGAAGAAGGCCTTTAATTCCTCTTCTTCCTCGATGCCGGTCATACGGCTTGGCAGGGCAGGGTGGGGAGTCTTCCCAATGACCCTTGTCTTCGTAATGCCACCGGGGTTGTATGGCAGTAAAGTGGCAGTGAGGCAGCCGGTCTTTTTTAGGAACCCGGCTATATCGGCAAGGTTCTCCCTGGTTGCCGTTGTCCCGGGGATGAGCGGAATCCGGGGAACAACAGGGACGGGAGCGTTCCTTGCGAGGTATTTGAAGTTTTCGAGTATCAGGCCGTTGTCCCTGCCGGTAAATTTCCTGTGCCTGTCTTCATCAAGAAGTTTCAGGTCAAAGAATATCAGGTCGATACAGGGGAGGAGCTTCTCATTGAACTCCTCAAGATTGAACATCCCCGATGTCTGAATTGCTACATGTACTCCTTCCTCCTTCAGCCTCTGCATCACCGCTCCGACGTAATCCATGGATAGTGTTGGTTCGCCGCCGGAGAATGTAACACCGCCGCCGGAGGTCTCATAGAAGATGCGTTCCTTCAGGAGCGTCTCTACAAGGAGATCGACATGATAACAGGAGCCGATTGCACTGAGTGCCGTTGAAGGGCACTCAGTGCAGCATGTCCCGCAGGCCGTGCATTTGTCCCTGATTACCCGTTCATCCTCCGGTCTCATCGAGATCGCCCCTTCGGGGCAGACCTCTCTGCAGCTGCCGCAACCTATGCAGCGGTCTTTGTAGAAAGCGATCTCGGCTGCAGGCGAGATCGACTCGGGGTTGTGGCACCATGCACACGATAATGGACACCCTTTCATGAAGACGGTGCTCCTGATGCCGGGACCGTCGTCGAGAGCAAAGTGGCGTATATCGGATATCAAGGGCATATTATACTTCCCCTGTGGCTATCAGCTGGAGCCGTTTGGCCATGTAAGCGAATTTGTATACGTAGTTGAGATTACCGTTGAAGGTCACATCCTGTCTCAGGAGCGAGCCGAGTATGTCGGGTTTCGGTGAGAGGAGATAGCCCATAAGGGCCCTTCCGTTTCTGAAGACCACGGTGACATCCGTATCCTTCAGTTCCTTCTCGCAGACCTTCATCCTGTTGTCCTTGAATGCTACGGCCACTGTTATACTATTGTCACGGCTCCTGAAGAGGTAGCGGCCGTTAAAATCCTTTATGTTCCGCCTGAAATCCCTGTCCAGGAAAAAGGCAAGGCTCATGAATTTCAGGAGCATCTCAAGAAATTCTTCGGCTGCTTCAGATTCGAGACACTGTAGAAACCTCTTTCCGAGCCTTTTTGCCCTGAGAGGCCGAAGCAGCAACCAGTTCAGTATCTTCTCAAACATTTTTGCCTCCTTGTCGGTCTCTTCATTCGAATGCAAGCATCGAGCGGTATTCTTCTGGAAACGGGACGGCCTTTCCGGTGCCCAGGTCGTAGGCAGTCCTTGTGATGATCTCGTCCTTCATGGCCTCGTTAAGGTCTTTAAAGTATGCCGAGTATCCCGAGACCCTCACCAGGAGCTCAGGATATTTTTCAGGATTATTCTTGGCGTCAATAAGGTCTTCGTAAGACATTATATTGAACTGTACATGGAGGCCTCCGTAACGGAAGTAGGACTCGACGGCCTGTGCAAAGGTTTTTATGTCACCGTTGTTTTTTACTCTCGGGTATTTCAGGTTCAGGGCCTCGCCGCTCGGGATGCAGAGACCGTCGAGTCCGCCCACGGCCTTGAGACAGGCCGAGAGGTCACCTGCCGCCTGTGAGACTGGAGTAATGCCGCTCGCAAAGACCTTGTAAGCCTTTCGACCGTTAGGAAGGGCTCCCGACAGTTTCCCCTGTCCTGCATGGTTGGTCATCGTCCAGTAGCCCGGCCTGTATTTGCCGCCCCTGTAGTTTGTATGCCCCTGGTAGAAGTTGTACAGGAAGCGGATCAGGTTCTGCGAGTTTTTGACGGCGATGGGATCGTTGGTGCCGTATTTTGGTGTTTTGTATACAAGGTAAGCGTGAAGCTTTTCGTTTCCTTCGAAGTTGTCCCTGAGCGCCTGCAGCAGTTCGGCAAAGGTGCATTTTCTGTCGATGAAGACCGCCTTCTCTATGGCGCTGAGGGAGTCCACGGTGTCCGCAAACCCGATGTGTGTGGCGCCTGAGGAGTTGTAGGTTGCACCCCCATGGATAAGGTCCTTGCCTTTTTTTATGGGACCTTCAAAGAACGCCGACAGCAGCGGGGTGGGGAGTATCTCCTGGTGGACACGGCCGAAATACTCGTTCAGCTTTATCGCCTCTCCTATGAGCCATTTCAATTGAGACTCAAAGGCCTCCCGGAACTCGTCAAAACTTGCAAACCCGGCCGGGTCCCCGGTCTTCGGGCCTATCTGTTCATCGCCCGTTGCAGGCCTCTTGCCGTTGTACAGGGTGAGCTCCAGGGTGGAGACGAGGTTGAATATGATCGAGCTTGATGCGTCATAGCTCCTTCCTGCTGAGGCGAGCTCCACGCAGCCGATTATAGCGTAATCCCTTGCGTGCTCTGTTGATGTGCCCTGGTTTTCGAGGACTTTTATATCCACGATATCATTATGGAAGGCAGGAACGGACCTTGTGTTGACGATCACCTCGGCTACCCTGTCACGATACTCTTCCGTGTTCTTTTCGTAATGGTACCTCGCGTTCAGGCTCGGGTCCCTCAGTTTCAGGAGTTCCGTGACCCGCAGCATGACATAAGTGAGGTCGTTGACGGCATCCTCCCCGTTTTCGTCAACACCCCCGACAGTGACTGCCGGGACTGTTCCCGCACCACCGAAGAGTTCTTCCGAGGTCTCGGGTACGAGGTTGGTGTTGTCATTGAGCTTGAGCCAGAGGCAGCCGATGAGTTCCATGGCCTCCTTGACGGTGAGTATGCCGTTGTCTATATCGTTACGATAATACTTGTAGAGCACCTGATCAAGCCTTCCCGGGCTTATCGCCATGTTTATGTTTTCAGCATGTACGGCCACTTGGCAGATCCACAGGGAGTTGACAGCCTCCCGGAAGGTACTCGCCGGTTTTGCAGGTACCCTGGCGCATATCCCGCTCATCTTCAGAAGGTTCTCCCTCCGTGACGGGTCTTTTTCAACCCTCGCGAGTTCAGCCGCCTTTTTGCTCAGGTTCCCGGCGTAATCGAGGACTCCCTTCATGACCGTCTGTACTGCCTGGTAGAACGCAAGACTCTGCCTGTCGCCGGGTGTATTTACTCCCTTGTCCCTGACTTCCACCTCCCCTGTCCCGGCCTCCTCGATGATTCCCTCGATTCCCTTGCCGAGGACCTTTTTGTAGTCGGGGACTGTATGAGAGAGGGTGCCTGCCTTGCTTGCAAGGAAGAAGACTATACGCTCGAAGAGTCTCATGCAGTCGGGGTTGTTGAATTTCTTTCTCGTGTATTCAAGGATATTGCGTTCCATCCAGTAGGGGAATATATCGAAGTTCAGCTCCCCGGCATCTTCCCTGGAGAGGATCAGGGGGTTTTTCCCCCTTGTGCTTATGGTGTCGAGCTCCGGCCAGATGGTCATCCCCGTAAGCTCCTGGTAGACAGGTGCACCGAAGGGCTTTGATGTTGTGCTCCCTGCAAGCAGGTTATCATCGAAGAAGACCGGTTTCCTGTTTGACAGGAAATAGGCTACTGCCTTTGCATACCTCGTCTCCATGGGTTCATCCGGGGAAGACATGTCTCTGAGGTAGCGGGTGGTGTACCTTGCCCTTTCAATGCAGACCTCCGGCCTGGTTTTAAGGAGATTCTCTCTCAAGGTTCTGAGGAGATCCAGGTTCTCTAAGGTATACTCACGTAACCTGATGTCTTTTAAAGTCGTAACGCTCATAATGTCCTCCCGGTCTCTCTCCGCCGGCGTGACGTGGTGAAGCCTTTTGCCGGACGCGGTAATTGTTTTCAGTCGGTACTTCAGTCGGTACTTATGTTGCGAACATATAAATAGCATCCTGCCAGAGATCCCCAGAAAAATACGGTAAGGACGAGCCAGTATATGAAGAACGGGTTGTCCAGGAAAGAGACAAAGTCGGCATTCCTGTAATTCTCATAAGTGGTGGCAATGTTAAAAGTAATATCGCGGGTTAGGTAGACTATCAAGAGAATAAGTATTAAAAAAGATATATATGACGCCCTCAGCAACGATGTCCTGCCCCTCTCTATCAGGAGACGTCCTGACTCAAAACCGGCAATGGTCGGTATGAAGGACATTGCGATTAACATGAATGCCGAAAGTGCCAGGTAAGGTGTTCCCTGGACATTATCTACCCATTTCCAGAAGTAATTTGTTTCCCACGCAGGCCAGCCGAGGAAAAAGTATATTATCACCGGCGTGGTTATCAGGTAGGCGAATGTTATCGCTATGGCCCTGATCCTGGAGACCGTTACCGTATCTCCTCTCGTAACGGCATCTCTCGATGCATCGGCAATGACCTGGCCTGCAACGATTCCTACGGGTATATCGATTAACAGCATCCCTATCCCTCCTTGATGTTGCTCTATGGTTAGCAGATTAACAGCCTGTTTAGGAGTTATTCCGCTATCTTGCCGGAAAACCTCTTTATCCAGATACCGAATATCACGGACGTGACGACGAAATACCCCATTACGGCAAGCCATGACCAGAAGAACGAAGGGGTGTTGAAGAGGGTGGTTGTTTCATTCGGGACTGCATGGAACTCATTATACGTTCCGATATGGTACCACGTTAAGGGCCAAAGTATGAAGGGTAGCAGGGTTGCAATAACGCTCAGCACGGATAACAGCTTGACGGTTCCCTCTTTGCCTCGCCGGTAGAGGGCGTGTCCTGTGAAATAACTTCCGGTGCCGAGCAGGATCATGGAGATATTGAATGCTATGTAAAAGAACGCCACCGGTGGATTGAAGGCAGGTTTCTCGATCCATTTCCACCAGTACATGGATTCCCAGGCCGGCCATCCGATGAGCAGGAACATTCCAACAGGAGCAAAAAAGAGTGCAAAATACAGGCTGATCGGGCCAGTCAGCCTGTTGGTAAAGATATTTTCCTCTTTCTTCAGATACTTCTTGCTCAAAAGTGCGAAGATCTGTCCTGCCGCAATTGCCCCGGGTATATCTACCTGTATCATCTTTTCCTCCAGAGTAGTGAAGTTGTTTGGTCTTTTTTATGTCAAATCCGACTGCCCAAGGGGATGTCATTTTTGAAAAATGAATAATTTCAAGAGGTTTAAATCGATCTTATTTAATAGTATCAGTCTCCGGCGTCTAAGTTCTTGACCTCTTTTGCTTTTCTTTTGACCTATTTTGCTTTTGGCGAAGGCTGGTTATAATCAGGTAGGCTATCTTTTTTTGTGGGCTGACCTGTGATCGCTTCAGCATTACGATTAATCTGCTTCTATTCCTTGCATTGGGATGTTCTCCAGCCCGTTCAATTCCTCTATTCCGCTCCCTTTCCAATAGCGGGGCCGGTGCGGTCAATTAAGGCTGTAGCCCTTCGGTTTTTCTTTGCATAAGTGCTTGAAGTGAGAGAAGGGGCTCTTCTTTTTCCGTAGCGACTTCTTGTAAACCCTCGGAGAGGTCTTCATTATCCTCTTGAACGTCCTTGTGAAGTGGAACTGATTTGTGAAGCCGCATGCAAAGGCGATGTCACTCATGGAGAGGCCGTCTTCCCTGAGCATCTTTATAGCCTTGGAGATACGCAGTCTGTTTACATACATGATGAATGTGATGCCGGTTTCCTTCTTGAAAGTCCTCTCGAAGCATGATATGCTCTTCCCCGCCTCTTTGGCGATCTCGGAAAGTTTTATGCGGCTGGTGTAGTTTTTATTGATATATCTGATTGCCCTGTGGATGCTGCTCCAGGGACTTTGAGGTAACTCCTCGGTGACGTGGTTAATGCCTAATGCAGCTCTGATGCTCTTTTTCAACTCGCACATGACAAGGGGTTTTTTGAAATAATCTTTTACCCCAAGCCGGAAAACAGTGACTGCGAGCTCTTCAGAACCGCAGCGGGTTACTATGATTACCGGCACAGCGGGTTTGACATATCTGAAGAATTGAAGCAGTTCCGTGCATGAGCTATCGCCAAAATGATCAAGAAGCACAAGGTCTATGTCATTCCGGAGGAAAGACTCACAAATTTTATCCTGATAGGTTTCAACGATTACACTGCACTCTCTCAGTGAAGAAACAAGACCCTTGTGGTATTGCCCTGCATCTGAATCTATCAGTAGTATGCGGTGTTTTCCCTCTAAGCCGTTTGATTTAATGGTGTTTCTCCCTCTAAATGACAAAGCCGGCTGTCTGTTTCAGAGAAAAAGACTCTATATTTATAGTAAGCATAGCATGGAAATAAGCAGGAATTCAATCTGTCCGTGACTGCCTGCCCGGTTTCCGATATCTGAGGACAGCAATATGATTTTGTGGTCGGTTTTTAATCCCGGGGTTTAATATAGGGCTCTTATGGAAAGGTTTTTTCCGGAAAGCTAAAGTTTTTCAGAGAGTGGCCGATATGAAAACTGGAAGTAGATGGCGAAGGTCCGGAAAGGAGGTGATTAGGATTTATAATTGACGATTGATGATTGATGATTTTTTTTCAACTAAAAAATCGACAATCCGAAATCGAAGATTGCAAATGGGACCTGAAGCTGCAGTTTTTAAATGATAGCCGGATGCTATCAAAAGCACAAACAACTTTACACGGAGGTAAAAAATGGCATTAGTAATCAACACAAATATAGCATCCCTGGTTGCACAGAGAAACCTTGCAGTAAACAATTCAGCACTTAGCAAGTCCGTACAGAGGCTGTCATCAGGTTTGAGGATTAACTCGGCAGCAGATGATGCGGCAGGTCTCTCCATTTCCGAGAAATTGACGGCGCAGATAAGGAGTATAGCCGTTGCTGTCAGAAACTCTCAGGATGGTGTTAGCCTTTCTCAGGTTGCTGAAGGCGGACTGACGGAGATCGGTAGTATCCTTACAAGGATGAGAGAGTTGGCTGAGCAGTCTTCCAATGGTACACTCGGTACCAGTGAGAGGTCTGCACTGGACAACGAATACTCACAGTTGATAAGTGAAATCGACAGGATATCCAATGTCACGGAGTTTAACGGGATCAAGCTTCTTGATGGCTCCCAGAGTTCAACCGGCGTAACCCTGCAGGTTGGTTTTCAGAACACTGCTAACGACAGAATTAACTTCTTCTCGGGTGTTGCAGCTACAGATACCGCTAATCTCGGGATTACGGGTGCCTTTGCCACCATCTCATCAGCCGGCAATGCACAATCAGCCCTGACACAGATTGACGCTGCTATAAGCACTGTAGCGCTAAGGAGGGGCACACTCGGAGCAATTCAGAACAGGCTGGACTCAACTGTATCCAACCTTAGGGTAGCTTCAGAGAATCTTACAGCAGCTAATTCACGCATAAGAGACGCTGATTTTGCCTATGAGACTGCACAGTTTACGAAAAATCAGATACTCGTCCAGGCTGCAACATCAATCCTGGCACAGGCCAATGTCTTGCCACAGAATGCCTTACAGCTTTTGAGGTAAATTTTCCTGTTGTGGACGGTTTCACCCTGAAACCGTCCACATACACCAAGGTA
The DNA here is from genome assembly GCA_035873375.1 of Nitrospirota bacterium. Lineage (NCBI taxonomy): Bacteria > Pseudomonadati > Nitrospirota > Nitrospirota bacterium. The sequence goes on from JAYWMQ010000012.1 coordinate 38,119, forward strand.
GAGGATGATGATTATCAGTAACAACAATAAAATTATATTTCCGGCAAGTCAATCCAGGGATGGTAGTGATAAACCTGCCGGGATGAATCTTGATGTACAAAAAAATAAGGAAACCAACCCTGTCAAAAAGGGTGACGCTGATAAACTGAAAGAGAAAGAAAGGGCTGAGGCTTTAATAAATAGATTTATGGACAGGACAATCCGCCTGGAGGTAGACAATGAATTGCATCGGGTGATAATCAAGCTTATTGATAAGAAAAGTGGGGAGATTATACGACAGATACCCCCTGAAGAGCTCATTGAGCTTGCTAAAAAGATGAGAAGTGCTGAGGGTGTATTTCTTGATAAGGAGGTGTAGTAATGTCTGTTATAGCTTCAGTAGGCCTGTCTTCAGGAATAAATTATGATCAACTGATTAACAATTTATTAAATATACAAAGACTACCCCTGTACAGATTTCAGAACAAACAGGCCGGATACAACGATAAGATAAGTGTTTATAATGAACTCTCTGCAAAACTTTCAACATTCATGAGTGCGGCCGATACCCTGAAGTCTGAAAGCAGTTTTTATGTCAAGACATCATCTGTCAGTGATTCAAGCGTGTTTGAGGCTACAGTTAGTAACTCTGCGGCTACGGGGAACTATTCCGTAATCATAACTGCACTGGCATCCGGTGAGAAAGAAGTCCACAGTGGTGTGGCATCATCCACAACGGTTGTAAACGACAGCGGTGCAGACCAGTCTTTTCAATATACCTATGCAGGGACGCAGAGTACCCTCACTGTTACGGACGGCACTACACTGGAAGGACTTCGTGACCTCATTAACAATGACACCGGCAACCCCGGCATCACTGCTACGCTCCTTTATGACGGTTCATCCTACCGGCTCGTGTTGACCGGGGATGATACAGGGAGCACAAACACTGTTACAATTGATGCCGGAACAACTATAGACGGTGTTAATACAACAGTAGACCTTACGAGTACAACCTTCACAGAGACCAAGACGGCCAGTGATGCAAGCTTTAGCGTTGACGGTATTTCCATGACCAGAAGCTCAAATACTGTTACCGATGCAATGACCGGTGTTACTCTCACACTCAAGAATGCTGGATCTGCCACACTCTCGGTAACGAATGATACAGATACCATAAGCCAGAATGTTCAATCCTTTGTGGATGCCTATAATGATATTGTCTCTTATGTCTCTGCAAACTCCGCATATAATGCAAATAGCCACGTGGGTAATCCACTCTTTGGAGAGTCAACATCGAGGCTCATTTTAAACAGATTGAGCAGTATTATTACAAACAGGGCGTCAGGGCTTCCGGAAGACCTCAGAGCCCTTTCACAGCTTGGCGTATCCACGAACAGAGACGGTACCCTTTCGCTGGATACCGGTACGCTGGGCAGTAAATTATCAACAGACCTTGGAGGTGTTGAAAACCTATTTACTGATAGCACAAGCGGGATAGCCATCCAGCTCTATAATTACATTGATGATGCAACCGATTCTATTGATGGGGCCATTACAATCAGGATAGATGGTCTTGAGTCGCTTGTGGGAGATATTTCGGATGATATCCTTGATCTTGAGGCTAAATTGAGCAGGACAGAGGAGAGTCTGAGAAGACAATTTTCCGCACTGGAGTCACTCCTCTCCGGATTGACATCCCAGAGCACTTTTTTAACCAATCTGACAAACGTGTGGAACCAATAAAGAAAAAAAAGGAGGTAGAAATGCAACAGGCTTTAGAGTACAGAAGGACAGAGGTTAATACGTCGGATAATGTCAGGATTATATCTCTCCTGTATGATGGTGGCATCAATTTTATCAGGATGGCAAGAAAGAGGCTGGAGGAAGGAGACATTGCGGGGAAGGGACTTTTTATCGGCAAAGCCACTGGAGTTGTGGCAGAGCTGTCAAGTTCATTAAATATGGAGGCGGGTGGTGAGATAGCCGGAAACCTCAGGAGGCTGTACGATTATATTCTCGACAGGCTCCTCTATGCAAATCTGAAGAACGATCCCATAGCATTTGAGGAGGCGGAAAAAGTTCTCGATATTCTCAGAAGTGCATGGAAGGAGATGGAAAACGGAAAAGCAAGTGCTACAGGTACGGTAAATAATGCCGGGATGGAGCTCAGGATATGAGTGAACTAATCCTTCAACTTTGCAAAGAGATTCTCGATCTGGCTGAAACACAAAAAGAGGCTATTCTTGCGGAACAGTTTGATGAATTGATTGAGTTGCAGGAGAAACGCCGGAGAATTATAGAGAAAATTCAAATAATTGACAGTTCTGGATCATCAGGTGGTCATTTTGACGTATCAGGGGGAAAAGATGACCGGGTAAAGGAAGAATTTTCCCGCAGGATGAACGTAACCATCAAGAAAATTCTTTCAATTGATAGAGAAATAGAGACCATTATTCACCAGGATCTTGATTCCCTTGTTGGTAAAATGGAAACCGTTCAGAAGTTAAGGAAGGCCTTTTGCCAGGGTGCTGCCTTTCATCAGGCAGGCAGGCAGCTAAATGTAAATGCCTGATATCCGTTTTTATATAGCCAGCCTCTGATTAAACAAATAACAACTGAACATAATAGTAATCACTAATATGCCCGCTGCCTTCAAATCAATACCGTAAGATTTCTGGCAGGATATTTGCTTCACAGTAGTAAACAAATATTGTCTGAAGGTAACGGAGGTAGAGTGTGGAGCCCCTTTCAGGGAAGATAGAAAAATCAAAGGAAGTAATCTTAGATGTCTCAGAATTTAATCCGGAGAGGGTCGGGGGGGGCTTTTACCGGGGTAAGGATCCCACGCCATTTCCTTTTGCTTTTCCCGAATCATCCCTCGCCCACCAATACTGTATCGGCAAAGGTTTGGAAATAGGCGGGTCTGCTCATAATCCCTTCGGACTGGACACCTTAAATGTTGATATGACTGATTCCATGGATACAGTGTTCAAAAAGGAGGAGATAAATCTTTGTGGCAAGGCGTTGAAGGTCGATATTGTTGCCAGTGGTGACGACATATCTCTTTTAGATGAGAGCCAGGACTTTATCATCAGTTCTCATGTGCTGGAGCATTTCCCTAATCCGATAAAAGCCCTGATCGAGTGGGACAGGCTCATAAAGACTGGCGGGATAATCTTTATGATTGTACCTCATAAGGAAAGGACCTTTGACAAATGTAAAAACCGTACTCCTTTGCAGCATTTGATAGAAGATTATTATAATGATAACGCAAAGCCTCATGGTGATCCGAACGGGCACGACCATTGCTGGGTGACGGAAGATATTGTGGCATTGATCGACTGGATGATTGACAACCTCAATATGAAATGGGAGTTAGTGGAGATTTCCGATGTGGATGATAAGGTGGGGAACGGTTTTACTATTGTAATCAGGAAGAAGGGAAAAAGAGATTACTTTGTTGACCTCAATGAAGGCTTGGGAAGTTTCGATCTTTTGAACAATCCTGAAACCCTCCTTTCATTGAAAGATGCTTGCATATCAAATCTTGAGAGCAAGCTAAGAAAAAAAGATGCCCTTATATCTAATATTGAAATGGTTATAAGAGATTACAGGCAGGAATTACAACAATTAATACCTATAGAGCAAAAAACAAATATTGTCCCGCCAGCAATAGAGAGCCTCTTGGAAATGCTTGAAAAAGAGGATATTTCAGCTGAGTTGTCAGTAAAGGCCGGGGAAGTATATTTCAGTCTTGGTCTTTACGACAGTGCAATAAGCTTTTTCAATAGAGCCATGTCTATAGACTCCGAAAACCCCGAGGCACTGAACAACCTTGGAGTATTGAACTTTCAAATACAGGACTACAATGCAGCCAAGGATTTTTTTGTAAAAGCACTTGCACTCGATCCCGATAATAAAGAGGCAAAGATAAATCTTGCTCTGTTATCCAAAACAGTTAATTGCGCTACTTGATTGTGAACGTTACCTATGATGAAGAATGATTCATTTAATACTGAAAATATAAGTAAGGATGCCATTATGTTTCGTAAAAAAGAAGGTGAAGAGAAGCGGAAGATAGATGAAAGTATACTGTCTCAAAATCCAAAACAAAAAACAAGTCATTCTAAAACATTATTGGATGATAACACAAGAAAATATAGCGGCAAAGACAAATTTAATGTGGGATACATCGTATGTGATCCCCCTGATTCAGTCTGTCCCACTATCAGGGTCCTAAGTCCATTAGGAAAGTTAAGCGATAAGATATTTGTGGACCGGTCTATTATGCAGGAAGGAAATAAATTTCTTGTAAGGAAAGATAATTTATACAAGGCAGATATCATCCTTATCCAGAGAACTGCGTTCCTTGATAGATCAATCGCTGAACTCAAGAGTCCTTGCAGAAAGATTATCTATGAGATAGATGACCTTCTGATAGAAGTACCTGCAAGCAATCCTAATAGAAGTGTTTTTGAAGGATTCCAGAACAAGATAATCGATGCAATAAAAGGGGCTGATGCAGTGACGGTTTCAACCAATGCCTTAAAGGAACGGCTTTCGGTCTATAACAGGAATATTTATGTATTACCGAATTATATAGATATTGAGATATGGGGAGGCAAGGTTAGTAATCCTGCTGTCAATAAGGACAAGTTAGTAATTGCATTTATTGGGACGCCAACCCATCAGGAGGATATAAGCATGATTACCCCTGCCATAAAGAAGGTCATAGGGGAGTATGGGGATAAGGTAATGTTTAGATTCTTTGGATGTATTACCAAAGAGCTTCTGCAGCTTAAGGGAGTTGAGTTTGTTAGTGATCTCATTCCGGATTACAGGGCATTCGCCCGCTACATGAAGAGCCTCAATATAGATATTGCTCTTGCCCCTCTTGTGAATAATAGTTTTAATGAATGTAAAAGTAACATTAAGTTTCTGGAGTACTCAATCTGCAGTATCCCCGGTATTTATTCCAGAATAACGCCATATGCAAGCTCAATTACGGATGGTAAAACAGGAGTTCTTTGTGACGATGACCAAGGTAATTGGTACAAAGCAATGGTGAAACTTATAGAAAATGAGGAGCTTAGGAGACAGATAGCCGAATGTGCACATGGGGAGGTTTTGGAGAAATACACGTTGGAGGCTAACGCGTACAGGTGGTACGATTTTTATAGAACTCTTATAGAAGAAAACACTCACAGAATTTCTGTAATAACAACTAAAAAAGGCAACCTCTCACTGAGAGTAACCTGTGAGGACGGTTCAATAAAGACACTCCATAGCCTCTATGACCCTGAGGCCGAGGCAAGGAGTATTGTTGATGCCTTCCAGTTTGACGGCAGTGGGATCCTGGTGGTCCTTGGGCTGGGGCTGGGTTATCACCTGAAAGAGTTAGTGCAGAGGTTTCCGGAGGCTGAGATTGTGGTGGTAGAGGCTATGCCGGAGATTTATGAAATGGCTATGCAACACGGTATGATATCCGGCCTTGAGGGGAGAATCGAGTTTGTGGTTGGTTTTGCTGTAGACGAGGCGATTAGCAAGATTACAAGTCAACAGATGAAACTCGGAATGGTCTCTCTGTCGGTCTTTTCTTTATCTTCGACCGTATCTGCTTTTCAGGATTACTATTCCCCTATTCTTACTGTGTTGCGGAATACAATGAATGTAAAGCTGTGGGACAGGCTGCGATATCCCAAATTCAGGGAAGATGTTTGCAGTGTTGCCCTGATAGACTTTGGTTATTTTCTGACCCGTGAGATAGAAGCTGCACTTAGGAGCGTTGGCCACAGGGTTATAAAAGTGCCGGTAAGCAGGGAAGAGAGTGGTGAGGTTATTGTATCCGGGCTGATTAAGAAGATTTACGAGTTTAAGCCTGATTTTATCATTACCATAAATCATTTGGGTCTGGATGAGGATGGGGTATTGACATCCTTTCTGGAATCAATAGAGATGCCCGTGGCATCGTGGTATGTGGACAGTCCCAACCTTATTGTCAGGGCCTTTGACCGGAATGTATCTCCTTATGTCTCTCTCTTTTTGTGGGACAGGGGGTACATAAAAGATCTGGAGGATGTGGGGTTTGAGTCAGTAACATACCTTCCTCTTGCCACAGATGAAACGGTCTTCAAGTCCATAAAAAAGAGGAAAAGACCTGATCATTATCAGTGTGATGTCTCCTTTGTTGGCAACTCCAGGGTGGTGCCGGCTTTGGAAAGTTTGGAAAAGATCCCGGGCGGACTTTATCCCCTTGTTGAGAAGATGGCATTGCTTTTGAGTTCAACGAGGATGCCTTTTGATGCGGTGCTGGCAACTCTTGAAAAGAAAGAGCTGAGTCTTCTTGATCCCCTGTCGGTTCAGGAAAGGCTTGACTTTGAGGCCGCCATACTCTGGAGGGCAACATTGATTTACCGCCTTTCGTGTATCAAGACTCTTAAGGATTTTCACCCCCGAATCCGTGGAGACGAGGCCTGGAAGAAGCTTTTAGGTAATGGCTACACGTTTGGAGCTCCATTGAACTACTATAATGAGCTGCCTGCTTTCTACAATGCCAGTAAGATAAATTTTAATGCCACAAGCCTTCAGATGTTAGATGCTGTAAATCAGAGGGTTTTTGATGTCCCGGCGTGTGGTGCTTTTCTATTGACAGACCATCAGGACTCAATTGAGGAACTGTTTGATGTCGGCAAAGAGATTGTTGTTTACAGGAGCAGGGATGAGATACCGGAACTGGTGAGGTTTTATCTCCGCAACCCGAAAGAAAGAGAAAATATCGCTCGAAGGGGCAGAGAGAGGATTCTCAAAGAACACACTTACAGGCACAGGCTCGATACCATAATTCAGAATATGAAAAACAGATATGGATGATAACAGCTGAGGAGTGAGCGAGTGAAACCCGGGATACTTACATTTAACTGGCACGAATCCTATATACACCTTCTTGCCAGGACAGGCTATTATTTTGATGTGGTTGAAAAGTGGAAGGGGGGCAGGTTTGGCTGGATAGAGGAGTTCCGTCCTGTTCCTCCTAACTGCCGTCTTGTATCTGAAGATGAGGCAAAGGCAGGGCTTAATGCCGGAGCTTATGCCAGGATTATTGCCCACAATATTAATGACCTTATCTCTGTCAACGAGTGGACAATACCGAAAATCTTAATCTTTCATAATAAACTCTCCACTGAGATCGCACTTGGTGGCAACACCGTAAATAGAGAGGCATATCTCGAAAATGTCCGTCAATTAATTGATTCAACCAAAAATCTGATCCTGGTCTTTATCTCGAAGGCAAAGATGGAAGACTGGGGAATGAAAGGAGAAATAATCCTTCCAGGTGTTGACACTGCTGAATATGGTAGCTGGAGGGGAGATGCACATAAGGTATTGAGGGTTGGAAATTTCCTGATGGAGCGGGATATAATCCTCGGTTATTCCGTACAGAACAGACTTCTGAAGGGGCTTCCCTCTATAGTACTTGGTCTTAATCCAAATATAGCTGATTCATATGTGCCGAAGAGTTGGGAGGAGTTCAAGGATTTTATGAGGAGTCACAGGGTTTATCTGAATGCCACCGGACACCCTTACGAAGATGGATATAATCTTGCGGCGCTTGAAGCAATGGCAACGGGGATGCCTGTTGTCTCCATTGCAAATCCTTCATCTCCGATTGAAGACGGTATTAACGGCTATGTATCTTCAGATGAGGCTTATCTGCGAGGCAGGATAGAGGAGTTGTTAAAAAACGGGTCACTGGCAGAATCCCTTGGCGAAAGGGCAAGAGAAACAGTTATGGACAAATTCCCGATAGAGAGTTTTGTTAAAGAGTGGAAAAGGATTTTGGGTAACCCAATTTATAATTTTAAAGACAACAGGCACGACAGCACAAAGGATAATGCTGAAGGGGTAGGGGGAGAGACACTTTCCATGACTGATATAAGTAAAAACGATTATTTTCGCCAGGAGAGAAGGGACGTGGAGACTCTTATTCCCAGCGGAGCAAAGAGAATTCTGGATGTGGGTTGTGGAGAGGGTATCCTTGGCAGAAGGCTTTTGGAGAAGGGGGCAAGTGAAGTAGTCGGTATAGAGATTTCTCCGCATGTGTGCAAAAGGGCTGAAAAGAATCTGGCAGGGGTCATATGTGCAGATATAGAAGAAATTGATCTTCCATTTGATGAGGGATATTTTGACTGTGTGATTCTGGCTGACATACTGGAGCATCTGAGAGCCCCCTTGTCCACATTAAAAAAACTGAAGAAACACCTTTCTGATTCAGGGGTTATTGTGGCGAGTATCCCGAATGTCAGATACCATGGCATTATAAATATGCTGGTTGAAGGACACTGGAAGTATGAAGACCATGGTATTCTTGATAAAACCCATCTGAGATTTTTTACCAGGAAGGAAATAGAGAGACTCTTTGCAGAGGCAGGTTTCGAGATAACAGGGATAACCGCCAATATTGACCCTGCATATAATTCGCTGAGCGACCCCTTTTCAGGAGAGATATCCTTTGGCAGGGTCTCTTTGAGGGGGCTTACCCCCGAGGAGTTGAAGGACCTCTTTGTATTTCAATATCTGATAAAGGTGCAGAAGGCAGGGGTTGAGGTTCGGAGGTTGAACGATGCTGTAAAGACTGCCATTGAAGCAGAGAATCCTGACAAGGCAAAGAAGGTGCTTGAAGAGCATCTATCTCTTCACCCGGCTGATACGGATGTCCTTTTCAGGTATGCAGAAGTGTGCTTCAAGCTTGGGTTGGTGGATAAGGCCAGAGAGAGTCTTGAAAAAATACTTATATTTGAGCCTGATAGAGAGGATGCTTTGGGGCTGAGAAGGACTATAAAATAGGCTTATGAGGAGTAAAGCTGATTTTGATTTTTGAAAAAAACATAGAAGCTCTCAGAATAATAAAGTCTGAACTTGCAGAGGTCATCATCAGGACCCGAAGGGATAATGACTTGCATATATTAACCACAAGAAACGGCATGCCTTCTATAAAGGCAGGCAATGTCACGCTACACAGTCGTTACAACCCTCTAAAAGAATCAGAATCTTGGGTTGAACATCACAGAGAAAAAATTGAGAAGTCATCTCTAATCTGTGTCCTTGGTTTTGGTTTGGGGTATCACATCCTGCAACTCTGCGAGACCACACCGGCGGATATAGTCGTTTTTGAGCCGAGGGTGGACATTCTGAAGGCAGCCTTTGAGCTTATGGATTTAACCCCTGTTCTTTCGAGAATCAGGTTTGTTGCCGGTGATGAAATACCACGGTTAAAGAAAGGTTTCCTTGTTTTGGAACATAAACCTTCAGTGAACCTGAACCCTGAACATTTTGAGAAGATTCGTTCAAGGTTGAATGTTTTTAAAGATATCAAAAAAGGTTTGAAGATTATGGTAGTCGGTCCTGTTTATGGTGGTTCCCTCCCCATTGCCGGCTACTGTGCCAATGCCCTGAGTAACCTTGGTAATGAGGTTGATTTTGTGGACAACAGCAGATATAAGGATGTTTTTCTATCCATTGACAGTATCACTGATGATAAGGCGCATCAGTACCGGTTGAGGGAGATGTTTGTCAGCTTTGTGTCAGAGGCTGTAATTGCAAGGTGTTTAGAGATTAAACCCGATCTTGTCTTCGCCCTTGCCCAAGCCCCTTTAACCGAAGCTTCACTTCAGAAACTCAGGGAGAATAAAATCCCGACCGCCTTCTGGTTTGTTGAAGACTTTATGGTGATGGATTACTGGCAGAGGGTTGCCCCTTTTTATGATTATTTTTTTACCATTCAGAAGGGACAGTTTTTTGAGACTTTGAAAGGTATTGGTGTGAAGAAGTTTTCCTGTCTCCCCCTTGCCGCCTCTATGGATGTTCATAAGAAAACAGAGCCGTCAGGAGATGAGTTAAAGATATGCGGAAGTGATGTTTCTTTTGTTGGTGCAGGATACTATAACAGGAGAAAGTTCTTTGAGGGGCTGCTCGATTTTGACTTCAAGATATGGGGGAATGAATGGAACCTGAACTCCCCCCTTGGAAGATGTATTCAGAGGTCGGGTGAACGGATAGATACAGAGGATATAGTGAAAATATTCAGTGCATCAAAGATTAACGTAAACCTCCATTCCTCAGCATACCATGAGGGAGTTAACCCTTATGGTGACTTTGTAAATCCAAGAACCTTTGAGATTGCAGCATGTGAAGGATTTCAGCTTGTTGACGCCCGGTCCGAAATACAGGAACTCTTCAAGGTCGGAGAAGAGATAGTCTGTTTTGAAGACCTGAGCGACCTGAGGTATAAAATCAGATATTACCTCAACAATCCCGATGAGAGGAAGGCAATAGCCAGGAAGGCTATGGAGCGTGTTAGGAAGGATCATACTTACGAACTCAGGATGGAGGAGATGCTTGACCTTATCTCCTCAATGGGATATGACTTCCCGCCGTGGCATTCAGAAGGTGAGGTTGTTGAAGAACTTATTGATGCTGCCGGAATGGAAACAGAGCTTGGCAGATATTTGGCACGATTCACGGATAAGGGCAAAGTAGGACTTGACGACATTGTGGAAGATATAAGAGCAGGCGAAGGGGCCCTTTCAGATGTTGAAAAGATTTTTTTGCTGATGGATTCAATACAACAACAGTATGCAGTTAAGAAGTAGTAACTCTGTGTCTCTGTGGTTGTATTATCTACAGAAAAATCGGTTAAAAAAAGGACATGAGCTATGAAGGATGTGCTTATAGTTAATCTTACCAGGATGGGAGACCTTGTTCAGACCACCCCTGTGATGACCGGTCTTAAGGACAGGTATCCGGGAATAAGGATAACCCTTCTTGTAAACTCTGCTTTTTTAGAAATATGCAGGTATGTACCACATGCAGATAGAGTTTTTATCCTTGATATCAATAAGGTTCTGCAAGGGTTAAAGAGGAGAGACCCGGTCGGCACGTTCCGCTATGTAGAGGATATTCTCTGTAAAATTAATGATATCCGGTACGACCTTGTCATAAACTTCACCCATTCTCCTTCAAGCGCTGTTTTAACATCCCTTTTCAAGACAAAAGAAGTAAGAGGTCTGAGTATGGACAATGAGGGCTTTACTGTTAAAAGGCACCCATGGATAAGGTATTTTTTTAATGTAATGCCGGGGAGAGATTACAACCCGTTTCATTTATGTGATATCTATTTGAAGGCAGGTGGTGTAACTCCAAAAGGGCAGGGCCTGCATCTTGATATTCCTCCTGATGCAGAGCAAAGGGCAGACAGTATCCTGACAGAGAGAGGAGTTAATAGAGGAGATATACTTGTAGGCCTCCAGCTTGGGGCAAGTGCAGAGGACAAGAGATGGCCTGTTGCCCGTTTTGCGGAGTTGGCAGACAGATTGGTTAAGGTTTTTGGTCTGAAAATCCTCCTTACCGGTTCTGTTAAAGAGGTGCATTACGGGAAGGAATTTGAGGCCGTTGCCGGGACAAAGCCGTTGAATTTGATCGGCAGGACGGACTTGGGGGACCTTGTTGCCTTATTAAAGAGATGTAATCTTTTTATAAGTAATGACACGGGCCCTTTGCATATAGCTACGGCTGTTGGAACCAGGACAATAAATATTTCCTTGGCATCCGTACACTTCAGGGAAACAGGTCCTTATGGTGAAGGTCATTACGTGGTGGGGGCTGAGTTGCCTTGCAGTCCATGCGGTTTTAACTCAAGCTGTAAGGATATGGTTTGCAAGAGGGTGATAAATGCAGCCAATGTCTTTGAACTTTCAAAAGAAGTGTTATTAGAAGGTGATTTGACCTCAATTGAAGATTCTGCTGCATGGGAGAATGTTCAGGTCTATAAATCATATTTTGAGAAAGACGGATTCATTGATTATATGCCTTTAATAAAGGGACGGCCATTAAGAAAGGCTTTGCTTTTTGCACATATATACAGACAAACATGGTTGAAAATACTGGATCGGGAATATTCATGCAATTCCGACAGTATCTGCCGGCATTTTGTGGATAAATTATCTGACCGGTATGATATGAATTCAGTCAATATTTCTACTCTGATCGAAGACGAACTTAATGTCCTGAGAAGACTGAAGGAACTCTCGGATAGTGCCTTTTCAATTATATCAATCATGGATAGAGAGGCAAAAAAATCTTCACCGGACGTTGAGTTAATTAAAAAAATATGGAGGGGAGTTCCTCCCCTTGATCAGGAGATTGAAACCATCGGATATACCTGTCCGGCCCTGAAACCTTTAACCACTATCTTTAAATACGAGAAAGAGGAACTCGAGGAGGAAGACATTGCTGTTCTGTCCGAAGATGCCTGTAGAATCTATAATGACCTTAGTCTTCATACATCGATGCTGATTCAATTTCTCCAATCGCTGATCTCAAACTTTGCAAAGCAACACGTTTGCGTTAAATGAAGCAGTTGGGGTTTAGAATCAATGATATGGAATATGAATTATCAGAAAATACCTGAGGTATTCTTGACTCAGTATAAAAAGGAGAAGATAATGGGAAGCGAAGATATGAAAAAAGATGTGGATCTGGTGAATGCAATACAGAAAGGTATTACAGAAGCCGATGAAATCGTTACTGAAATAGGGGACAGGCTGCTGGATTGTGTCAATCTTCTCAGGACCGAACAGTCCGACAGGGTTTTTACGGCACTTTCAGAAGGGATAAAGAACCTTAACCACTTAATGGACTTTATCCGGGAAGTCAAGAAGGGTGTAGAGCATCTCAGGCTCAAAGGATATGACATATCGATGGAGCCGTTTGCGTGCTGGGATAATTCCCTTGATATCTTCAGGGAAATGCTCTCAGCTTTTGAGACCAGGGACTGGGTAACTCTATCAGACCTTATTCAATACGAACTGCCACCTCTTTTTGAGGAGGGCAAAATAGGTTTGTCTGAAATAAGGGAGAGATTACAGGAGATTTAAGCCCGCAGAATTTTTTTCTAAAGTTTTTTGAAAATTGTCCGATATATATCTATCAGCCACGAATGAGACGAAAAATATAAATTGGGGTAATGGAGTACCTTTTTTTCTGGATTTGGGAGAATGGATTTTTTATATTTTTTACTGCTATATTTTTAAGTTACTTCTTCCCTCCCTCCTCCTTAACTCCATTACTCCAATATTGTATTTGTCTTTTACGAACCATCTGTTGTGTAAATTAAAATGTCTTTCAACGCCTGCCTGATACTCCCGATATAAGGTTCTATTAAAGTTCTCTGCAAAATGGCCGATATAAAGAATTAGGGAGAAGTTTTTTCAGTTGTGGACGCAGGGAGGTAAAGATGACAATATTGCCATCGCAGATTAACGATATGCTCAGGCTTTATTCAAAGTTTTCGAGTGCAGATGATTCTTTGCTTGATGAGACATCCCCTCCTGTAAATGAACCAGAAGATATTGTTGACATCTCCACAGAGGCAAAGAAGCGGGAGATTCAGGACCAGACAAAGATGGAGGTAATGAAAAAAATTAAGGAGACCGGCCTCGTTGGAAAAGAGAGAGTTTAAGATACTAATCATTGACGATGATGAAATAGCCAGGGATGTAGTTGTCAGCCTTCTTTCCAGAGAAGGCTTCTCGGTTCATTCAGCCTGCGACGGCATTGAGGGAATCAGGGCACTAAAGTTGGACCTTTATAGTCTTATAATAACCGACCTGAGGATGCCCGGTGCTGACGGTTTTGAGGTCTTGAAGGCTGCCTGCAACCTTAATCCAAAGGCGGCAGTAGTTATCCTGACGGCATATGGGACACTTGACAATGCGATTGAGGCTATAAAGTTTGGTGCATATGACTACATTACGAAACCATTTAAACTCCAGGAGATAATTATTGTAGTGGAAAATGCCCTTAAGAGGGCTGAACTGATAGAAGAGAACGAGGAGCTCAGGCTTCATCTGCGTAATACTTACAGGGATATGGAGATGATAAATACTGTAAAAAGGCTTGCCGCTCCTGATGTAACAATGAATTTTCTGGAGAGACTTGCACGACTCAGACAGATGGATATTATTAATGAAGGTGATGTTGAGATATTAAAGGAAAAACTGCTTTTAGGAGCTGTGAATGCCACGAGTTCTGATAGTAGATGATGACCAGTCGATAAGGAGCGTCCTTTCAGATATGGTAAAGGCTGCTGGTCCCTACCAGACGGATATTGCCATGGATGGCCTGGAGGGAATTGAGAAGGTAAGGCATGATGAGTACGATATAATCTTTACAGATATTAAAATGCCCCGGATGGGAGGCCTTGAATTCATGCAGGAAGTAAGGAAGCAAAATCCAATGATACCCGTTGTAGTAATTACTGCTTATTCCTATCTTGAAACGGCAATATCGGCTATGAAGCAGGGGGCAGCTGACTTTATTACCAAACCGTTTACTTTTGATGATATAAGGCATATTCTAAGCAAGGTGATCCGCGAGAGAGAACTGATTAAGAGTTTTGCCGGTAATGGTAATAAGGATGCAGTAGTTGAAACACTTAATTCAGAACTTTACAAGAGACTCCAGGAGATAAATACGCTTTTTACCCTCAGTATAGAGCTTGATGAGATAAAGGAAAATTCGAGCATATTTAACAGAATCGTTTCCATGATTGCGAGGCTGCTGAAAGCAAAGAGGGTTGCTCTCGGACTGCTTGAAGATGGAAGTATCGAAAGCCGTTATACGATAGGTATAGCACATATAGAGAAGCTTCTCTTGAAGGGGTCAATATATGAGGATGCCATCAGGAACAAGACACATATTGTCCTTGAGGTTGGCCAGAAAAATCCTTTCAGTGGATATCCGCTTGACTCGGAGTTTCTTATCATTCCCCTTATACTTAACAATGAAGTGTTGGGATTCCTGAGTATAACTGATAAGACCGATGGTTATAAATTTGCCGATGAAGAAATTAATCTCGCTCTAACTCTTACACACAAGGCATGCCTCAGGCTTGAGAACAATGCACTTTATGAAATAACATACAATAATCTTATCAATACATTGAAGACCCTTATCTTGACGGTAGAGGCCAGGGATTCCTATACAAAACAGCATTCCGAAAGGGTAACGAAGCTGTCTCTTGAGATTGCAGATGAGATAGACTGTACTCAGGCGGAAAGGGATGCAATAAAATTTGCGGGCTATTTACATGACATTGGAAAGATTGGGGTCAGAGATATCGTCCTGTTAAAACCAGGAGGACTGACAGATGAAGAGTTTGAAGAGATAAAGAAACACCCTGTAATAGGTGATAATATTGTATCCCCACTCGGTTCCTTTCCTCTCGAGAGACTGTTGATAAGGCACCATCATGAGCGATTTGATGGTCATGGTTATCCTGACGGCCTTCAGGGAGAGGAGATTCCCCTCATTGCGAGAATTTTATCAGTTGCCGACACCTATGATTCCATGACTACAACGAGGCCTTACAGAAAAGGGGTGGATCACAAGACAGCGATAGGTGAAATAAAGAGCTGTTCCAGCTCCCAGTTTGACCCCGTAGTAGTAAAGGCCTTTATGTCAACATCTACAGGACGGGGAGGCAGCTAATGAGTATTGAGCCTGGCAGGGATGTTCATATCAGGACAAGGGATGGTATCAATTGTTTTAATGCCAGGGTTACAGAGGGAAATGGAGTAAACTACCGTCTTTGCTCTGATTGCGAGGTAAGTGGCTTGAAAGGGCAGAAAGTCTTGATATGTCAGGGTAATACCGAAACAATGGCCATAGTGAAGGATGTAAAGGGGAACGAGCTTTTCCTTGAAGTTCCAGATGATCTTTATGAGGAGGAGAGGAGGTCTTTTTTTAGGGTCGATGATGCATTTCCCGTAAAGATAAAAAGGGTTGGTAATTTATCCGTGCGTTCATCAGGATTTCTTTTTCCGCCTTCAGATAAGAAAGTAGATGAAATCGGGACAGGATTGCAGGATAGCGGTCTTGTCCCGCTCTTGCAGGAGATTAACAATAAACTCGACTTTCTGTTAAATACCCTTGTGCTTAAAGAGGCGGGGGCGTTGAACGAGGAGGCCAGTGCTGTAAATATCTCTGCATCAGGGATAAGATTTGAGATTGATGAGGAGTTTGAGCTCGGAGATGTTGTGGAACTCAAAATGCTCCTCCCTTCTTATCCACCAATGGCAGTCCAGGCTTTTGGTGAGGTTACAAGAGTGAAAGTGCTTGAAAGGGAGGGAAGAAAGGCATATGATACTGCAATCGAGTTTGCAGAAATGACAGATGAGGTCAGGGAAGAGATAATCCGGTACACCCTGAGAAGACAGAGAGAGATTATCAGGAAACAAAGGAAAGACGGATAATGTATGGAGAAAGCAAGTTTAATAGGGATTGCACTTGGTGTCTCAGCGCTTGTGGGAGGTACTCTGCTGGAGGGCGGGAATATAACATTTATTCTACAGCCGGCAGCAGCACTCATAGTTTTTGGCGGTACACTTGGGGCAACTCTGCTGAGTTTTACACTTCGGGATGTTCTGTTTGCACTTGGATCACTTAAAGAAGTTTTTTTCAAAAATGAAGACCCCGCTTACGATGCCTGTATAAATCAGATCATATCACTTGCACACCTGTCAAGAAAAAAGGGACTTGTTGCGATCGAACCCCATCTTATGGATATAAATGACCCTTTTTTCCGAAAAACAATTTCCCTTGCAATTGATGGAATCAGTCCAAGACTACTGCGTGAAACCCTGGAGGAAGAGAATTTAACCTTTGAGGATTTCAGGCTGAGGCAATCAAGGGTCTTTGAGACTGCAGGTGGTTTTGCCCCGACAATAGGGATTATAGGTGCGGTAATCGGTCTGATTCACGTGATGCAGAACCTCGCTGAGCCTGCAAAATTGGGACAGGGGATTGCTGTTGCCTTTGTTGCAACCGTGTATGGTGTGGGGGTGGCTAATCTCCTGCTTTTACCCATATCAAAAAAACTGAAAAACAGCCTGATGAGGGAGATTAAATTCAGGACCATGATAGTGGAAGCGGTTATCGGCATCCAGTCAGGTATTAATCCGCATTATCTCAGGGAGAAACTACTTGCCTTTGTTGAGAAGTGAAGAGAGGAGGGCCTGTTATGAGAAGAAAAAGGATTGAGGATAATGACAGTCCGGACAGATGGGTTGTATCATATGCTGATTTTATAACCCTCCTTTTTGCCCTGTTTACCACCCTTTATGCTATAAGTGTTGTAGATACGCAGAAGCTTGGCAAATTCGTAAATTCTCTGAATTCTGCTTTGGGAACAGAAACCTTGGGTCAGAGCGGTACCGTAATTCCCGAGTTGGGCAAGCCTTCGCAGATTTCCGAAAGGATTGAGTATGAGCTGAGGGGGGTTGTTGGTTCTTTCAGCAGGGACCTGAATGTCCGGAGGGATGAAAGGGGTGTAATTGTCTCCCTTGGTGAGGGCTCCATTTTCGCCCCTGGTTCTGTAGAGATAAAAGAGTCGTCACTAAAAGTGCTGGCAGAATTGTCTTTAATTCTCAAAGGGATATCAAACAAGGTGTTAATAGAAGGACATACGGATAATCTGCCGGTCAGAACTTCCCGTTACAGGTCAAACTGGGAAATCTCAACCATGCGTGCTGTTTCGGTATTGAGACTCTTTATAGAAAAATTTGGTCTGCCCCCCGAGAGATTCATTGTTGCCGGTTATGGCAAATATAAGCCACTCAGGGAAAATACCACTCCTGAGGGCAGGGCAAAAAACAGACGTGTTGATATAGTAATTCTGACAGATCGGGAAGCAAAGATGTTATAATAAGATAAAATCAAAACTCTTCAGAAAATTGTGTGGGGAATAACTAAAGCAGAATAACCCTCCCCTAAAGCATTCGGGGTATCCTTTCCGGGAGAAAAATTCCCGACTTTCACCCTTCGTAATACTACGGAGAACAGGAGCGGGAATGAAACAACATGAGCAATAATTTGTGACGCTGTGTATAGAGAAATTCAGATTTGACAATAAAATCCAAAAAATATAGAGGCAGATGATGGAGTTCAACGAAAGGCTTTTACTGATAAATTCTCTTATTAAAGAGATAAACCGGGACCTCAGTGTTGACCATGCCATCAATATCCTGGTTAAGGGGGGGATGAAGCTTCTTTCCGTAGATGCCGGAGTTTTTGCACTTATTGACGGTGATAAGCTTAGATGCATGAGTCAGAGCAATATTGAATTTGATGGAGAAATGTTATGCTCCGATTTTGGTCTTCAGGTTGAAAAGACAACAGTTATAAGAGACATTAAAAAACATCCTGACCTGTGTGAAAAGTTACAGCGATATGAAGTGAAGAGCCTCATCTGTACGCCGGTGAATATTATGACTGACAAAAAGGGGGTGCTCTTCCTCGCCTCCTTTACAGAGAGAGAGTTTGCAGAGCCTGATATAAACTCCCTCGAGATTTTTCTGGATGCCGGCGTATCTACCATAAAAAACAGCTTTCTTTTCGACCTGATCTCAAAGAGTCAGAAACTCTGGCAGGAGACTTTTGATGCAATCTCTGATTATGTCTTTGTTGTAGACGATGATTTCAGGATAATAAAGTGTAACATTGCCTTTGCAGAGAGCTGTGGTCTGCATCCGCGAAAGATTATCGGCAGGAGCTGTTTTGATTTACAGGCCAAGCTTTCTCCCAAATTCTGCATAGAGGCTCTGTACAAAAACAGAAAGGCCTACACTGAGGAGATTACCTGTGATGGCAAGGTTTTCCTTGTCAGTGGTTTTCATGTAACACTACCTGATGGAAAGAATGCAACTGTTCATATCCTTAAAGACATAACAGAGATGCGGAGATTGAAAGAGCAACTTTACCATGCAGATAAACTTACATCCCTTGGGCTTCTGGTTTCAGGCGTGGCTCATGAGTTGAATAATCCCCTTACAGGTATACTTGGCTATTCTGAACTTTTAACTATGAAGACAGAAGATGAGGGGTTAAAGAAAGAGCTCGGCAAGATATACTCTGCTGCAGAGCGGTGTAAGAAGATAGTGGAGAATTTACTTACATTTTCAAGGCAGAGTCCCCCTGAGAGGTCATATATCCGGATGGATGAACTCATTGACAGTGCAATTGAGCTCAGGTCTTACTGGCTTCGGTCAAATGGTTTCCAGATTGTAAGGGATTATCATGATCTGCCGATTGTGTCCATTGATCCACAACAGATACAGCAGGTAATAATGAATATTCTTGTAAATGCAGAGTATGCTGTGCTTAACTCCGGCAAGGAGGAAAAGCTTATCTCTTTGCATACTCATTACGACAGGGACAGAGGGATGATTGTAATAAAAATATCCGACAATGGCATGGGGATATCAGAGGATACACTCATGAGGATATTTGATCCCTTTTTTACCACAAAGCCGGTAAATAAGGGATCAGGTCTGGGGCTTTCAATATCTCACGGTATAGTGAAAGAGCATAATGGGAATATATGGGCTGAAGGGACGTTAGGTGAAGGGGCGACCTTTATTATCGAGCTTCCGGCTGGAAAAGAAGGCTTTTCTGCAGTTCTTGACTAATTCCATCCATATTCAGGATTCCGTCATCTGTCTTGACATTAAGGGCAAGGCTAAGTATAAAATAGTAACTGTTTTTGCCCGCACTCCAGAATATATAATTGGGGAAAAGCTCTTTTCCGACTTATATCGCCTTTACAGGTGTTTTTATTTAGAATTACGCATTGCCGGATTTTAAAGGAGAATAACTATATGAACACCAAAACGATGATCAACAAAGCCGGTATTTGTATGGTTTGCTTGTCCATGGAGATAGCGGAATGAAGAAACCCTGGGCTGGAAGGTTTAAAGAGAAGACTGCCGGTAGTGTCGAGGCATTTACTGAGTCCATATCCTTTGACTGGAGGCTCTGGCCTTACGACATTCAGGGCAGTATTGCACATGCACGGATGCT